>JAYUXQ010001098.1:0-7377 GCA_043752905.1 Nannocystis sp.
TGCGCGTGGCCCTTGTCGCCGGCCGCCCGCGCGAGCAGGCGCGCGAAGGCCTGCTGTTGCCGGGGCAGCCAGCGGTGAAACCCGTCGTGCAGCGCGAACAGATAGATCGTCTTGCCGGTGAGGAAGCGGCCAGGGGCCGGCGTGCCGTCGAGGTAGGGGTCGAGCCAGGCCTGCCGGCGCAGGTGCAGGTGCATCAACACCTGCGGCAACGCGATCACGCTGCGGTCCCGCGCGATCAGGGCCCGCACGCGCCCGTCGCGGGTCCTCGGGTCCGCGAGCAGCAGCGTGATCGCCCGCATCGCGATGTGGTCGGGCTTGCTGTGCTGCAGCGGCTCGAGCAGCGCGGTCAGGGCCTGCAGACCGTACGCACGCCGGCCGAGCGCGGTCGCCAGGCCGAGCACCAGGCCGTGCTGCTCGCGCGCGTTGGCGGCGGTGATCCTCGGCGTGAGCGCGGCGACTATTTCGGGCGCCGTACGCCGCGGCAGGCCCTTCGAGAGGTCGGGCAGCAGCAGGGTCTGGGTCTGCCCGGCGAGCCGAACCAGAACATCGAGGCCGGACTGGAACAGGGCGTCGCCGGCCGAGGTCGAGTGCGTGCGCAGCAGACGAAACGCGAGCTGCTGGATCTGTTGGCGGGTCGCGTGGCTGGTGTCGCGCGCCTCGGTCGCGGCGACGACCAGCGCCTGCAGCGAGGCGGCGTCGGCCGGGACGAACACCCCCGGCCGGACCCGGGCCAGCGCCGTGAAGGCCTTCAGGCGCACGGGGTCCTGATCATTGCGCAGGCGCTGTGCGAGCGCGTCGAGGGTCTGCGTCATCGCGCCCTCGCGCCCGGCACAGGCGATCCAGCGGGCGATCGCCTCGCCGCGCAGCTCGGCGTCGGCGGCTCGCAGCGCGGGTGCCAGCGTGTCGCTCGCGGTCGCGAGGTCGAGGTAGGCGGACAGCGCCTGCACGCGATCCGGATCGGCGCGTATCTGCGGGAGCGCCAGCATGCGGGCCGCCTCACGGTGTCGGAGCGCCCGCGGCAAGCTGTCCAAAAGGACATCCGGCCACACGCGCGACGCCAGCTCCTGACCCGCGGTCGCGGCGGTCAACAGCGCCTCGCGCTGCGACGGGGCGACGACCGCGAGCAGGGGCGCGAGCAGCTCGGGCCGCTCAACGACCACGCGCGCGAGGCGGACGCGCTGGGCCGGCGTGAAGCGGATTAGTTGATTGAGCAGCCGCCGGGGCAGGCCCGCTCGCTGCGCCATGTCCTTCATGCGCGGGCGCTCGAGCAGCGCGGTGAGCCGCTCGCTGTCGGCGCGCGCGAGCTCGCCGAGCCGGGACCACAGCAGGTGCACCGGGCAGCTGTCGCCGAAGCGGTCGAGGAGGTCGAACAGGGCGACGCCGCGCAGCTCCGCGAGCGCACCGATCAACGCGTTGTGCTGCTGCCACACCCCTGCCTGGTCGCGCGGCGAGGCGGCGGCGAGCAGGCTCTGCAGGTGCTCGAGGACGGCCGCCGGGTGCCGCAGGTACAGGCTCCGCCAGCTGCCGACGGCGTGCGCGAGGCCCGGGAGCGCGGCCCGCAGCGTGCTGTCCTCGAGGACAGGTAACAGGACCGCCGCCTCGCGCGGGCCGTGGCGCTCGAGCACCTCGGAGAACAGCGCACGGCCGACGCTGCGCCGCCCGCTGCGGACGATCGCCTTGAGCAGCGCCCGGCGCAGCGCCGGCGGCAGGGCATGGACCAGCGCCGGCAGGACCGAGCTGTCCTCCGGGACAGCCTCGACCCGCAGCGTCGCCTCGATCGCCGCGCGGCGGACCAGCAGCGAGCGGTGGCCGATCGCTGAAACCAAACGCGCACGGTCGCGGATCGTCCGGGCCATCACGACCGCGAGCAGGCCCTCGTGAGCGCCGGCCGCCAGCCAGGCGTCGATGCGGGCGAGCAGGGCCGGGTCGTCCGCGTGCGCACGGGCGATCCTCGCGGCCGCGCGCAGCCGTTCGGCGAACGACAGCGAGTCGAGCGAGTCGAGCGAGGCGAGCGAGTCGAGCGAGGCTGCGGTCATGGGCTGGGAGGATATCCGGTATGATGCCGACGTGGCGCCTGTCGACGCACCAGACGAGGCGGCCGGGTCCGCGGCGGGCGATGTCGCGGCCGCGCGCGTGGGCAAGCGGCGTCGGGTCGAGAAGCTCGCGGTCGGCTACTTCAAGAAGCGCGCGGGCGTCGGCGTGCGGCCGCTGCACGGCGACGCGGTCCATTTTCTCAACCCCGAGGAGCGGCGGACGCTGCGACGCATCGAGCGCAACGCGGTGCTGCGCGCGGGCGCGGCGGGGGCCCTGGCGGCGTCGCTGGGCGCGGTGATCAGCGTGCTCGCGCGCCCGTTGCTGGGCGACGAGCCGGCCGACGCGAGCTGGGGCGAGACGCTGCGCTACCTGGGGGTCACCGTGTTGACCGCGGTCCCGGTGGCGATCGTCGAGCTCTCGTTCATCTGGTCCAACGCGATCGTGTCGGTGCAACGCCTCGCGGAGGCGGCCGGGGTCGCGCTGTTTCGCCCGGACGACGCCAGCGGCGACGAGGAGGACGAGATCTTCGCGGGCGTGCTGGCCCGCGCTGCGCTCGAGATCCCGAACCCGCCGCGGCCGCTGTTCGGCATCGACCCGCGGCGCGAGGCCTCGCGCTGGCGATTGATCGCCGCGACGATCGTCTACAAGGCCAAGGTCAGCGCCAGCAACTTCCTGCTGCGCAAGCTGCTGGTGCGGGCGTTCGGCCGCGCCGGCCTGCGCAGCTGGATCCCCTTCGTCGCCGTCCCGGTCACCGCGACCTGGGACGCCTTCGTGTGCCGCAGAGCCCTGCGCGAGGCCCGGCTGCGGGCCATTGGTCCGTCCGCGGCGCGCGAGCTGGTCGACTGCCTGCTCGGCCAGGTGCCGGCGCCGACACCGATGTTGCACGAGGCGATGTTCCGGGCGATCGCCACCGCGGTGGTCCGCAGCATCGATTTTCATCCGAACCTGGTCGAGCTGCTCAACGCGCTCAAGCGCCGCGTCGGCTCACTCGAGGCCGACGAGATCGACGACACGCGACGGGCCCTGGATCTGATGCGACGCCTCGAGCCTGCGGAGCGCCGCGTCGCGCTGCAGATGCTGGTCACCGCCTGCGTGTTCGACGGCCGCATCGGTCGCAAGGAGTGGGATGTGCTCGGGCGCGGCTACGCGCTGTTCGGATGGGCGACCCCGCGCGTCGCCGTGCTCGCATTCAAGCGCAGCTTCCTCAACGGCGACGAGCTGGGCGTGGAACAGCTGGCGGGCTTGTTGCCCTCATCGTGATCCACCGCGATCCACCGCGATCCACCGCGATTTACCGCGATCCGACGGCGTCCGTGATCTCCCCTGGACGCGACAAACCCCCTACGCTTCGGGCTCAGCAGGAGCGTGGTGATGACGGATCTGGCGGATGGCGCGACCTTCGAGATGCAGGGCTCCGGGGCCAAACCCTACATATTGAAGAACATCGGCGGCGTGTACTCGTGCAGCTGCCCGGCGTGGAGGAACCAGTCGGCGTCGCCCGAGCGCCGCAGCTGCAAGCACCTCAGGAAGCTCCGCGGCGACGCGCAGGAGCAGGCCCGCGTCGGCGAGGCGGCGAGCGCTCCGCGACCGGCGCGAGCACCTGTCCTTTCGGGCAGCCCGGACGCCAGCGAGGAGGCGAGCGCGCCGCCGCTGCTGCTCGCGCACGTCTGGGACAACGAGACCGACCTCGCCAGTTGGTGGATGAGCGAGAAGCTCGACGGCGTGCGCGCCTACTGGGACGGCCAGCGCTTCCTGTCGCGGCTCGGCAACCCGTACCACGCGCCGTCGTGGTTCACGGCGGGCCTGCCCGACTTCCCGCTCGACGGCGAGCTGTGGCTCGCGCGCAAGGCGTTCCAGCGGACCGTCAGCGTCGTGCGTCGCCAGGACCAGAGCGACGCGTGGAAGGAGATCCGGTTCCTCGTGTTCGACGCGCCCGCGCACGGCGGCAGCTTCGAGGCGCGCGTCGCTCACTACCACGCGTACATCGCCGCCAACAAGCCCGCGTATGTCCAGGCCCACCCGCACGAGCCATGTAAGGGCGTCGATCACCTGCGCAGTGAACTCGCGCGCGTCGAGGCGCTTGGCGGCGAGGGCCTGATGCTGCGGCGCCCCGGCTCGGCCTACGAGGTCGGTCGCTCGCACAGCCTGCTCAAGGTCAAGAGCTTCTTCGACGCCGAGGCCCGCGTGATCGGCCACCAGGACGGCGCCGGTCGTCATCGCGGGCGGCTCGGCGCCTTGCTGGTCGAGCTGCAGGACGGCACCAAGTTCGCCGTCGGCAGCGGCCTCAGCGACGCCGAGCGTAGCGCTCCGCCGCCGGTCGGCAGCATCATCACGTTTCGCTATCAGGAGCTCAGCGACGGCGGCGTGCCGCGCTTCCCGACCTACGTCGGCGTGCGTCATGATGTGGCCTGGAAACCCGGCAAGAGCGGCGGCCCGGGCTCGGTCCGGCCGGCCGCCAAACGTAGATAGCCCGGGCTGTGGTCGGGCCACACCAGGGACACCGATCGATCGGAGCGTTGTTTCGCCGCCGGTGAGCGCCGGGGTGCGCAGATGGATTTACAGGGGAGTCGATTTCGTGGTACTACGCGCGGCGCGAATTCGCCCGACTCGAATGGCCATGATGCCGGGACGCAGTCTGCGGGCGCCACCACGGATCAACACGGAAATCTCGACCCCCATGAACACGATGCATCGCATGTTTCTCGGCTCCGGCCTCGCCTTCGGCCTCGGTCTCGTCGGCTCCCTCGGCTCTCTCGGCTCTCTCGGCTCTCTCGCCACGCTCGCCACGCTCGCCACCCTCGCAGTGCCGGGCTGCGGCGGCGGAGACTACTGCGCCGTCGTCTTCAACAAGCAGATCGAGTGCGCCCCCGCCGAGCAGAAGGCCCTCTTCGAGGGCCTCAAGGACCTCGCGCTCAAGGAGTGTCGCGACAAGAAGGACCACGACGCCGAGGTCGAGAAGTCCGAGCTCGAGTGCGCCCAGAAGGCCGGCTGCGAGGACTTCAAGAAGTGCATGGACGCGCTCAACGACGCCAAGTACGCCAAGAAGGTCAAGAAGGAGATCGAGGCGGCGCTCGCCACCGGCGAGAAGCTCGAGGAAGCCCTGTCGACCTGCAAGTTTAGCGACATCAAGGACGACGGCGTCAAGAAGCTGTGCGGCGACCTGTTCACCAAGGCGCTCGACACGGCCACCACCGACCTCCAGGGCATCCGCGACAAGGGCGGCGACCCGGAGGGCAAGTGCTTCGACCTGACCCTGACCGCCGAGAAGGTCTCCCCCGAGGCGAAGACCAAGGCCGAGGCCCTGTGCAAGGAGGTCGACGCGTCGCGCCGGGCCACAGAGGCGATCGCCGAGGCCAAGAAGAACCTCGACGCCAAGACCAACGAGGTCCCCTTCCAGTGCGGCATGGCGGTCGAGGACCTCGAGAAGATCGGCAACGACTGGTCCAAGACCAAGCTCGCCGAGGTCACCAGGGCCTGCTACGTCGACCTCGGTAACAACATCCTCCCGGCCGTGGTCCCGACGATGCAATACATCTGCGACTACCAGGTCGAGCAGGTGTTCAAGAACGTCAAGAAGTACAACCTCAAGGACGCCGCCCTCGACCCGTGGATCGAGAAGGCCGCCGCCAAGTGCGCTGGCCAGGCTGCTGGCTGAGCCCTGTCGCTCGATGGATGGTGGATGGGCCGGCGCTCCTGGGCGCCGGCCTTTTCTTGCGTGCTCGATGGGGCCGCGAGCGTCAGTGCAGCGTGCGGTCGCTCCCGGCGAAGAACCGTCGCAAGCGAGCGAGCCCGGGCACGGGCAGCATGCGAACCGGCACGACGCGACAATACTCCTGCCACAGCTCGCCATACTTGGCGCTGCAGCGCTGTTCGTCGCGCCAGGCGCGATGCACGAGCAACGAGAGCAGCCACAGCGGCACGAGGAACGGCCCGATGTGGGCCAGCCCGGCCGTGGCCGCGATCGCAAAGTACACGGTGAGCTCGCCCGTATAGTTGATCTTGCGCCCGATCCCCCACCAGCCGGACACGAGCAGGCGGTCGCCGAGGAGCCTGGGGGCCTCGCCCCAGATCTTCGCGGAGGGGTCGATCTTGAAGGTGTGCTTTTGCTTGTTGGCCCCGCGAAAGATCCACAGGCCGAGGGCGAACATCGCGGTGAGGGCGACGAGGCCCGGGAGGGCCATCGGCCGGGGCTGGCTCATGAGGTACCAGCCGGCGATGCAGTAGAAGAAGGGGACAAGCACGAGGTCGCCCCACACGAGCATGAAGCCGAACTTCTCGGCGATGACGTCGTACATCGACAGGACGCCGGGCTCGTCGCGAAAGTGGGTATACAGGTAGATCCACCAGAAGGCCTGGTAGAGCGCCATCTGCGGGGTCAGGTGGCCGAGCTGCTCGTATTGCGCGTAGCCGAAGGCGGCGATCAGGAGACCCAGGCCGATCAGCGAGGGGTGGTAGGCGAAGACCTTGAGGTCGACGTCCTTCCAGGTCGGGTTGAGCTCGACGCCCATGCAGAAGTCGCGGACGCCGCCCTTGCCGGACGGCTGCGCGCCGCGCTCGCGACCGCGCACATACAGCAGCAGCGACCACGCGAGCGAGAAGATGTTGGCGGCGATCACCAGCGACCAGAAGTGGGTCGTGACCAGCGGGGCGAGCGAGAGGCCGAGCACCAGGGTCCCGGCGATCACCGCCATGTGGGTGAGCACGAACAGGGCCATGCCGTTGAGCTTGTAGGTCTTGCGCTGGCCGTCGGGCTGCGCAAAGCCCAGCACGTGCTTGCCCGGGAGGATGCGAACTGCCAGTAGCAGGGCGAAGAAGAAGCCGCAGTAGCCGGCGAGGGCCGCGGCGAGCGACGACGGCGTGAGCGCGAGGGCATGCATGCGCCGCGTTTGTAGCCGAAACGGTCGCGCGCGCCCCGATGCGTCCGCGCGTGGCGAGTGGGCGGCGCGTGGATTTCTCTCACGCCTCCGCGGTGCACAGCGCTGCGCCGCGGGCCACCGCGTCGGCTACCGTGCGCGGCGATGTTTGCCGTGCCGGATACCATGAAGCAGACAGCGACGACCCTGTGGTCGGCGCTGCAGCCGCTCAAGCTCGATACGCCCAACCTGCCGCCGATGTTGCCGGGTGGGCTGCCGGTGATCGGGCACGCGGTCGAGATGCGCACGAACCCGGTGGCGATGATCCAGCGCGGGCGGGCGATGTTCGGCGACATCTTTAGCCTGCGCCTGCCGGGCGCCATCGGTGTGGCGATGACCGGCCACGCCGCGCAGGAGAAGTACTTCCGGCTCAAGGACGACGAGGTCAGCCAGCGCGAGGCCTACCAGCTGATGACGCCGGTGTTCGGCA
>JAYUXQ010001099.1:0-7371 GCA_043752905.1 Nannocystis sp.
AAGAGCACGTTCCTCGCCAACATGTCGCACGAGCTGCGCACGCCGCTCAACGCGATCATCGGCTTCGCGGAGATGCTGGTGGAGGACGCGGAGCACCTCGGCGCGCGCCACATGGTCGCCGACCTCGGCAAGATCCGGATGTCGGGCACGCACCTGCTCGAGCTCATCAGCACGATCCTCGATCTCTCGAAGGTCGAGACCGGGCGCATGGAGCTGGAGATCCTCGAGTTCTCGCTGGTCGGCCTGGTCGACCGCGTGGCCGCCATGCTGACGCCGATGGTCGCCAAGAACCGCAACATGCTGTCACACACGGTCGCCGCGGGCGTCGACCTGATGATCGGCGACGAGACCAAGGTCAAGCAGATCCTCTTCAATCTGCTGTCGAACGCGGCCAAGTTCACCCGCGACGGCGTCGTCAAGCTCGACGCGGAGCCGCTGCACGAGGACGGCCGCGACTGGGTGGTCTGCACGGTCAGCGACACCGGTATTGGTTTTCGTGCCGATCAGATCGACAAGCTGTTCCAGGACTTCTACCAGGCCGACATGTCGACGACCCGCAAGTACGGCGGCACCGGCCTCGGGCTGGCGATCGTGCACCGCTTCTGCGGGCTGATGGAGGGCGGGGTCACGGTCACCAGTGAGCCGGGCATCGGCTCCAGCTTCCGGGTCAAGCTGCCGCGCGTGCTCAACAAGCCCCCCCGGCTGCCCGAACCCTGACGCGTGATCTCGCCCGGTATACGGGTTCGTGACGACCGCCGGGAACTGGTCGTATGCTCCGGGCCATGGCTTTCAGGACTCTCTTTTCGTTGAGCCTCGGTCTTGCGCTCGCGGTCGCGTGTGACCCGACCGAACAACCGGAGCCGACCGGCGAGTGCGCGGTGGCCCAGGACATCGAGGCTCGCTTCTCGATCGACCTCGGCGCGTGGCCGGCCAGCGGCGACAGCTTCGACATCACGACGACCTGCACCGTCGGCGGGGTCGGTGCGACGATCGCCCTCGACTGCGACGACGGCGGGGCCGATCGGCCGGTGACCGTGACGCTGTCCGCGGCGCCGGAGCTGCGCGTGCCGGTGGCGATGGGCGCGAGCGTCGAGCTCACCCTGCGTCGCAAGGCCGACGCGGCCCCCGACCGCGGCTTCTTTCGCCTGCGCGACCCCGGCGGCGCCCTGCTGCTCGGCGGCGCCCGCAGCTACTCGAGCAAGCCCGGCGGCGATTCCGAGTTCTTCGCGCCGCTGAGCGTCGCGCTGGACCTCGAGGCCTGCGACGAGCGCAAGACCGACGAGTGCCGGCTCGAGCAAAAGGTCGTGCTCGTGGTCGACGACGGCGCCGCGACGACCCGGGTGCCGGACGACAGCGCGGCGACGCTGCCCTCGGGTCACGAGCTCCGGGTGGGTCGGGCGATGCTCAGCATGTCGAGCGGCGACCCCAAGGTGTGCCCGCTCGACGACACGACCCCCGAGACCTACGAGTATCTGATCGCCGCGCCGACGAAGTGATCGTCAACGCGAGCGGTGCCACGGTCCCATGCGCACCGTGATGCCGGCGAGCAGCGCGGTGACGAGGGTCTTGTTGACCTGTCCGACGATGACGGCGAGGTCGAGGGCGAAGCGCCGTGTCGGTGTCACGATGATGCCCGCGTCGCCTGCGATCTCGGCGAGCTGGCCCTGTCCGAGGTTGGTGCGGCTGTAGGATTCGATCCATAGCAGCACGACCTCGTCGGCGAAGCTGCGGCCGAAGCTGGCCGCGAGCACGCCCTCGGCGTCGCAGCACTGGCCCTTGTCGTTGGCGCGCATCTTGATGCCGGCGTTGAAGTCGAGGTGCCAGTCGCCGGGCTCGATGGTGGTCAGGAACACGGCGCCCGGCAACGGGGCCCAGAACTTGGCGTCGCCGCGGGGCGAGACCGGGATCAGCGATGGTTGGACGCCGAGCGAGACCTTGGTGCCCCTGTCCTTCTCGTACAGCCGGAGCTTGGCGCCGATCGAGATCTCGCCCTGCTGGCGCGCGCCGAGCAGGCCCTGGGCCCAGCGCCACGGGTCACCGTCGGCGATCCGCAGCTCGATCTTCTCGTGTACGCCGATGCGCAGGGTCAGCGGCGCCGAGAAGCGGAACGAGTCCATCCTGGCCTTGCCGAACGCCTGCACGTCGACCCCGGCCTCGATCTGGACCGCGCCGGGGGCGACCGTCTTGGTCGAGTTGGCGATGTTCGGCCGATCGGGATCGACGCGAGCTGGATCTTCCACCGCGAAAACCAGCCCGAGACAGTGCCCGAAAAAGTGGAGCAGGCTGAGGGCGGGCAGGTTCATCGAGGGCGGCAGGGTCGCGCGGTCGGAAGGCTCGGCTCGTCGCGGGGAGGAGCCTCGTCCGACTGTGAACCACTACCACCGCTGCCGTCGCGGTGCCGCCAGTCGCGGTGCCGCCGGGCGCGGGCAGCGAAGCGCTCCACGGCATTTCGCGCCGCGTGCGTGGGGCAGGGACGAAGGCGCCTGCGCTGACGAAGTCACCGGCCGATTCGCTCGCGGGGACCACCCGGGGTTATAAAGCCAGGCTTGTCCGTCCCCGAGACCGAGGCCCGACTCACCGCTTGCCTGGACCGGGCGGCCGATGCCCTGGCGCTGGTCGACGCCGGCTGGCAGATCCTCTACGCCAACCCGGCGCTGGCGCGGCTCGCGGGTCGCCCGGGTGCGGACCTGCATGGCGAGAGCTTCTGGCCGCTGTTCCCCGACTGGGTCGACCTCCCGCTCGGAACCGCGCTGCGACGGGCGGTCGATGGCCACGCCGCGACGGAGGTCGGCTCGCATCAGGTCCCGGACGGCCGCTGGATCGAGTTTAGCGCCGTGCCCTCGGACTGCGGTGTGCTCGTCACCCTGCGTGACGCCAGCACCGACACCAGCGAGCGCAAGCAGATCGAGGAGGCCTTGCGCAACAGCGAGGAGGCCCACCGCTTCCTCACCGAGTCCGTCCCCAACCAGGTCTGGACGTCTCGACCCGACGGCCAGCTCGACCACGTCAATCGCCAGATCCTCGAGTACTTCGACAAGACCAGCGAGGCGATGCTCGGCGAGGGCTGGCAACACGTCATCCACCCGGCCGACCTGTCCGAGTGCATCACGCGCTGGACCCACTCGCTGACGACCGGCGACCCCTACGAGGTCGAGTTTCGCCTGCGCCGCGTCGACGGCGAGTACCGCTGGCACATCGGCCGCGCCCGCGCGTTGCGCGACGGCGACGGCGACATCGTTCGGTGGTTCGGCACCAACACGGACATCGACGAGCATAAGCGCATCGGCCAGGCCCAGCGCTTCATCATCGAGGCCAGCAACGTGCTCGCCGCGTCGCTGGACTACGAGGCCATGCTCGCCAGCGTCGCTCGCCTCGCGGTGCCGGAGATCGCCGACTGGTGCGCGGTCGACCTCCTCGACCCGGAGGACCCGACCCGCCTGCGCCGGGTCACCGTGGCCCACATCGATCCGGCCAAGATGGCGCTCGCGCACGAGCTGCACCGCCGCTACCCGATCGACATGAACGCCCAGACTGGCGTGCCGCAGGTGATCCGCAGCGGCAAGCCCGAGGTGATCGAGGTGATCGAGGACTGGATGCTCGTGCAGGGCTGCCGCGGCGCCGACGAGCTGCGCATCGCTCGCGAGCTCGGCCTGACCTCGTCGATGGTGGTGCCGCTGACGGCCCGCGCCCGCACGCTGGGCGCGATCTCCCTCGTCGCCGCGGAGCCGGGGCGGCACTTCGATCAGGACGACCTGCAGATCGCCGAGGCGCTGGCGCTGCGCTGCGCCGTGGCGATCGACAACGCGATCCTGCTGCGCCAGGCCCAGGAGGCCGAGCAGGACCTGCGTCGCCTCAACGAGGACCTCGAGCGTCGCGTCGCCGAGCGCACCGCGGACGCCAAGAAGGCCAAGGAGCGGGTCGAGGAGGCCAACGTGCGGCTCAAGGAGCTCGACACGATGAAGGACGAGTTCCTCGGCGCGCTGTCCTACCAGCTCGCCAGCCCGATCAACGCGGTCATCGGCTACACGGACCTGCTGCTGGAGGGCGCCGTCGGGCAGCTGCGCGAGGAGCAGCGCTGCTACGTCCGCAGGATCACGGCGTCGTCGAAGGTGCTGCTGTCGCTGGTCCACGACCTGCTCGACATGAGCCGGATCTCGGCCGGCAAGTTCAACCTCGACCGCGAGACCCTCGACCCTGGCGCGTTGGCCCGCGAGGTGCTCGACTTCCTCGAGCCGCTGACGGAGATGCAGGGCCTGCGCGTGGTCTCGCGGATCTCGGACGACCTGCGCGGGGTCCAGGGCGATGCCCAGCGGCTCGAGCAGGTGCTCGCCAACGTGCTGCACAACGCGATCCAGTTGACCTCCTCGGGCGGCCTGCTGCGGCTGTCCGTCGAGCGCACCGGGGACCTGATCCGCTTCGAGGTCCACCACACCGGAACCACGCTCGCGCCCGAGGACCTCGAGAAGATCTTCCGCCGCTATACCCGCCTCGGCGGCGCCTGGCTGGGCCTGTCGATCGCGCGGCGCATCGTCGAGACCCACGGCGGGACCATGGGCGTCGACCCCCACGCCAGCGGCGGCGGCGGCAACACGTTCTGGTTCACGATCCCCGCGCCCGCGCGGCCCGTCGTGTGAGCCGGGGCGGCGATCGGCAGCCGCCCGGCGGGCGGTAGCGGCGAGCGTCGAGGCGGGCAGCCTCGTAAAGGCGAATGCATGTGCCGGCTCACGTGTATGCGCACGCGCGCGGGTCTGGTGGCGCCTTATCGTCGCGCGCATGGACCTCCTGCAGATCATTCTTGACGTGTTCCCGATCTCTGCCGGCCCCGGCTCGCTCGAGCTCGTCGAGTCCGGGGGGGACGGGGAGCCCGACCGCCTGACGGTGCGCCTGATCATCTGGGATCGACTCCCGGACGGCGAGCGAGCGATCCGCGACATCAAGGAGCAGCAGGTCTGGGTCGGTGACATCGAGGACGCGGACCCCGAGCGGCTGACCCGGGCGGTCGCCGGCTGGCGCATGGCGCTCGAGCAGCTGTTCGCCCAGGACGACGCGACGTGGCTCGACGTCCTGACGCCCCACGACCTGATCCCACAGTTCGGCGAGCTGGTCGCGCTCAAGCGGCCGCGCAGCGCCGATGACTTCGCCGAGGCGATGCTGTCGAGCAAGCAGCGCCTCGGTCGCTGGCTCAACCCTTGAACGTCGGCAGCGGCCCCGAGGGCCGGCCGGCGACCCGCTTGCGCAGCGGTCGCCACGACTCGCTGCTGCCGAGGCTGCGGTAGACCGAGGGGATCCACACCGTGAAGGTGGAGCCCTTGCCGGACACGCTCTCGACGTCGATCTCGCCGCCCATCATCCAGCACAGGCGCCGCGTGATCGCCAGGCCGAGGCCGGTGCCGGCGCGCTTGCGGACCTGCGGATACACGACCTGCGTGAACGGGTCGAACAGGGTGGCCAGCGCGCCCTCCGGGATCCCGACGCCCTCGTCGCGGACGCTGAGGATGTGACACGGCACGCCGGCGACCGTCTCGTGGCGCAGGCGCAGCTCGATCTTGCCGCGCTCGGTGAACTTGGCGGCGTTACTGAGCAGGTTGAGCAGGGTCTGGCGCAGCTTGGTGCGATCACTGCGCATGCGCGTATCGACGGCCTCGATGCGGACGACCAGCGTGTTCTGGTAGTCGCTGATCATCGGCGCGATCGTCTCGGCGACCTCCTGGGTGAGCGCGGCGACGTCGAACTCCTCGACCACCATGTCGAGCTTGCCGGCCTCGATCTTCGACAGGTCGAGGATGTCGTTGATGATCGTCAGCAGGTGATGCGCCGAGCGCACGATTTTGTGGGTGTCGTCGGCGACGTCCTGGAAGCCGCGCTCCTCGAGGATCTCCTGGATGAGCTCGCCGTAGCCGATGATCGCGTTGAGCGGCGTGCGCAGCTCGTGGCTCATGTGCGCCAGGAAGGTGCTCTTGGCCCGGTTGGCCGCCATCGCCTGGTCGCGCGCGGCGCTGAGGTCGATGTTGAGGCTCTGCAGGCGATCCTCCTGGGCCGCACGCACCGCGACCTCGCCCTGCAGCCGCTGGGTCTGCTCGGCCAGCGAGGCCAGCAGCCCGCCGATGTGCTCGGCCATCCGGTTGAACTGCACCGCGAGCACACCGATCTCGTCCTGCGAGCCGACCTCCGCGCGCACGGCCGTCTCGCCCGAGCTAAAGCGCGTCAGCGCGGTCGACAGGCGCCGCAGCGGGGCCGCCAGCGCGTGGCCCAGCAGCATCGCCGCGATGCTGGCGAACATGGCGGTCAGCAGCGTGAAGACGTGGACCTCGCGCTTTTGCCGGGCGACCGCGGCGTGCAAGTCGGACTCGTCGCGCAGCAGCGCGACGGTCCATCCGACCGGCTCGACCGCGGCGAGGGCGACGATGCGCTCGGCCTCCGGCAGCTCGAGCACCCGCGGCGGCGGCGGCAGCGTCGGCTCGAGGATCTCGCGGCCGATCGAGAAAGGCTGCGACGAGATGTCTTTCAGGGCAGGTAGCTCGGCGAGCAGCGCCGCGTCGGCGACCCCCGCGAGCAGCTCGCCACGCGCGTCGCGGACGACCACCGCGGCCCGGTAACGCGTCGCCGTCGCGTGCGTCCAGGCGTTGAGGGCGTCCAGCGGCAACGCCACCGTCAGCGAGCCGCCGTCGCAAGCCGGCTGCGCCAGCACCAGCCCGCCGTCGACGTCGTGCCCGAGGAAGCTCCCCGGCGCGAGCGGCCGTGTCGGCGCCTGACCGACCGCGACCAGGCGCCGGCCGTCGCGGGCCCACAACGCCGCGCCGCGCAGCCCGGAGAGCAGCGGTTGTAGACGGGCCGAGGTACGTTCGGTGGTGTCTGGCTCGCCGCTGCAGGCCTCGGCCGCGCCGGGGCCGCTGGCGAACCACAGCAGGCGCTCGCGCTCGTGGTCGAACCAGCTCGACCACAGGAACGCCGTCGAGGCCGCGCCGGCGCCGAGCTCGTCGCGCGCGGTCGCCTGCTGGCCGGCGACGATCTTGCGGCTCGCGTCGTAGCTGAGGATCGCCAGGGGCGCGAGCGCGATGACGAGGAACGCGAGGAACAGCTTGGTGCGCACCGGGAAGCGCTTCGAGTCGCGAAACGCCAGCGCCGCGAAGCAGACCATCGCGGTCAGCACCGTCATCTCGAACGGCAGGTCGTATTGCAGCTCCGCGGGCAGGCGCGTCGGCAGCGGCAACAGCTCGAGCGCGCTGAGCACCAGCCCGGTCGTGACGGCGATGTACACCCAGCGGTCGGCCCGCTCGAGCGAGAGCAGCCGCGGCGCGGCGACCAACGTGAAGAAGATGAAGGCCGCGGCCAGCATCGTCTCGACCTGCTCGAACCACAGCGGCACCAGCA
>JAYUXQ010001100.1:0-7365 GCA_043752905.1 Nannocystis sp.
GCAGCACAACCAGCACCGACACCAGCACCGGCACGACCACGCCCGACACCTCGAGCACCACCAGCGCCCCGCCGCAATGCGGCGACGGTGAGCTCGACCCTGACGAGCAGTGCGACGACGGCCCCAACAACAGCGACCAGGCCGCGTGCAAGCTCGACTGCACCCCGCAGGCCTGCGGCGACGGCCAGCTCGGCCCTGGTGAGCTGTGCGACGACGGCAACCTCGAGGACACCGACGCCTGCACCGCGGCCTGCAGCTTCGCCACCTGCGGCGACGGCCTCGTCCACACCGACGTCGAGGCCTGCGACGATGGCAACGACGACGACCTCGACGCCTGCACCGTCGCATGCACATTCAACGTCTGCGGCGACGGCCTCGTCCACACGGGCATCGAGGCCTGCGACGACGCCCAGCCGACCGCCACCTGCGACCCCGACTGCACTGCCTCCGACTGCGGTGACGGCCTCACCAACGCGGTCGCGGGCGAGCTGTGCGACGACGGCAACGCGCTCGACACCGACGCCTGCACCACGCTGTGCCAGCCGGCCACCTGCGGCGACGGCTTCGTACAGCCCGGCGAGGCCTGCGACGACGGCGGCCTGGTCCCCGGCGACGGCTGCGACCCTTCATGTAAAAAGGAGCCGATCAAGTGTCAGAATCAGGCGACCGTCGTCAGCGTCGCCCCGGGCAACCGCGCCGTACTGTGCCAGCGCCCCGAGATCTGCGAGCAGGACTTTGCGATCCTGTGCCCCAAGGACTGGCACCTGTGCAGCGCCGATGAGTTTAACGCGCGCAACGCCGCCTGGAACTACACGCCGACCAAGCTGACCCTCGGCGCGATCCGCTGCCGCCAGGGCACCGGCGCCGGGCAGTACGGCTTCAAGACCACCATGTCCGTCGACCACGTCGACAACTGCCTGTACAGCAGCTCGCGCCCGCAGTGCGTCGGCAACTTCGGCTGCGACGAGAAGAACAACCACGCCCTGTGCTGCGCCCCGCTGGCGAGCTGCGGCGACGGCGTCCTCGATCCCGAGGAGCAGTGCGACGACGGCAACCTCTCGGACAGCGACGAGTGCCTGCGCAACTGCCTCAAAAAGCACGCCCCCGGCGCCCAGGGCTGCGGCTGACGTCTACTCGCCCGGCGTCGTGGCCGTCGCACCGCGTCGCTGCCACGCCCGCACCAGCGCGAACACCAGCAGATAACTCAACCCCGACATGACCGGGATCGCAGCCGCGGCACCGAGCAAAAACGGTCCCAGCAGCGCCTTGAACAGCGCCCACCAGCCGGCGGCGTCGAGCAGCGACAGCGTCGCCCAGCTCGGCAGCGGATGCCCGAGCAGCAGCATCCCGAGCCACAGCTCGCCGAAATAAAAAAACACCCCGGTGAACGGGTTGATGACCGCCGTGCCGAGGTAGGTCGCCGCCACGTTGGCGCGCAGCATCGGCGCGGCCGCCAGCGCGAGCACCATGCCCAGGAACGGCACAGGGATCAGCGACAGCCCGACCCCGAGCGCGAAGCCCCCGGCGATCCCCCGCGGCGTACCATGCAGTATCAGGAGGCCGCGGAACCACGTCCGCAGGCGCCGCATCACTTCTTCGCCTCGCCCCTGACCCTGGCCCTCTCGATCGCCTCGTTCACCTCCGCCTTGCTGCGGTCCATCGCCTCCTTGCTGCGCTCGCCCACCACCTCGAGCTCCGCCTTGCTGCGGTCCATCGCCTCCTTGCTGCGCTCGCCCACCACCTCGAGCGCCGCCTTGCCCTCGACCGTCGCGCGGTCGGCCGCCTGCTCGGCCTGCGCCTTGCCCGCCGCCCCCAGCTCCGCCGCCTTGTCGGCCACCTTGCCCGCCGCGACCTCGGCCTTCGCCGCCCCCGTCTTCGCGGCCTCGACCGCCGCGTCACCGGCAGCCCGCGCCGCCTTGCCCGCCTGGTCGGCCGCCTTCGCCGCCTCGTCGCGCGCCCGCTTCGCCTCCGGCGAGTCGCCGCAGCCGAGCACCCCGAGAACCACGAACATCGCGATGGTCTTACGCATGGCCGCAAGCGTGGCGCCCGACCGCCGCGATCGCAAGCCACCACCCGCGCGCATTCACCCTACCACCCCACCAAACCCGCGAATTTCGCCCCGCAACGCCCCCTTGACATATCTACTCACGGGTAGATATCGTCTCGCACATGGGTCGTCCTCTTGCCAGCGCCGATGCCCTCGCCACGCCCGAGCGCCTGCTCGACGCGGCCGAGCAGGGCTTCGCGCGCGCTGGCTTCGGCGCGGCGCGGCTCGAGGACATCGCCGCGACCGCGGGCATCCGCCGGCCCTCGCTGCTCTATCACTACCCGTCCAAGAGCAGCCTCTACGCAGCGGTCGTGCGTCGCACCTTCACGCGCCTCGGCACGTCCCTGATGCAGGCCATGGCGCGTCCGGTCGACTTCGCCGCGCGCCTGGAGGGCGTCGTCGACACCTATGCCGGCTTCCTCGCCGAGCACCCCGCCCACGCGCAGATCCTCGTGCGTGAGCTGATCGACATCGAGGGCCCCGGCCGCGACATCCTGCTCGGTGAGGTCGTGCCGATCTTGAACGTGCTCGAGCGATTCGTCCGCGTCGAGGGTCACGGCCTGGTCCGCGCCGACCTGCCGGTACGCGCCGCGATCTTGCAATGTGCCAGCGGCATCGTCCTGCGATCCGCCGCCGGCGCGCTTCAAGGCCCCCTGTGGGGCCCCGTCGATCACGCGGGCCTGCTCGCCCGCGTGCTGTTCTTTGGTCCGTCACGATCGGAGGTGTGAGGTGTCCAGTCTCATCGAGCGCGCGAACGAATACAGCCCGTCCCACATGCTGCAAAAGGTGCTGCGAACCGGCAACGTCCGGGTCGCCCTCAACCTGCTCGGCCCGGCCCTGCGCGGCCTGGTGATGCACTCCGGCAAGCAGCCGAGCAGCGACATGCAGGCCAACCACACCGCCCACTTCGACTGGACCTACCAGCGCGACCAGCCCGAGCTGCGCAAGCTCTACGAGGCCGCCAAGGTCTCGCAGTGGAACGCCTCGACCGACCTCGACTGGTCGATCGACGTCGACCCGTACAACCCGAAGGTCGACCTGTTCCCGGAGGTCCTCAGCCCGCTGCCCGACATCCCCCAGTACCGCGGCCTGTCCACGCGCGAAAAGCAGACCCACCGCCACGGCCTCGTCAGCTGGATGCTCTCGCAGTTCTTGCACGGCGAGCAGGGCGCCCTGTTCGCCGCCTGCCAGGTCACCGAGGCGATCACCTGGCTCGACGGCAAGCTCTACGGCTCGACCCAGGTCGTCGACGAGGGCCGCCACGTCGAGGTCTTCTACCGCTACCTCAGCGAGAAGCTCGGCAAGCTCTACACCGTCAACGACAACCTCTACACCCTCATCGACGCCCTGATGACCGACGGCCGCTGGGACCTCAAGTTCCTCGGCATGCAGATCATGATCGAGGGGCTCGCGCTCGGGGCCTTCGGCGTCATGCGCCAGACCAGCCGCGAACCCCTCCTGCGCGAGCTGCTGCGCTACGTCATCACCGACGAGGCCCGGCACGTCCACTACGGCGTCGTCGCCCTGCGCGAGTTCTATCGCACCCTCCCCCCCAAGGAGCTGCGCGAGCGCGAGGACTGGGCCTTCGAGGTCGCCGTGCTGATGCGCAACCGCTTCCTCGTCCACGAGTTTTATGACGAGTTCTACGGCCACTGCATGTCCCGCAAGCAATGGGACGTGCTGATCATGAATTCGCAGTACATGCGAAACTTCCGCCAGACCATGTTTCGCCGGCTGGTCCCGAACCTCAAGCGCATCAACCTCATGTCGGACCGCATCCGCCCGCACTACGCCGCGCTCGGCCTGCTCGAGTTCGAGAACGACAAGGCCGCCCCCGAGCTCAGCGCCAGCGAGTTGATCCGCGACTCCGAGGCCCCGCCCCAATTCAACTGAGGCAGGTCCACAGAGAGCGCTTCGCTCACGCCCGGATCAGGCGGACCTCGCGTCCGCTGGGCGTGCGCGCCTCCTCGACCGTCGTGCGCTCCGCCAGCCGCGGCAGGCCCGGCCGGCGGTCGGAGATCACGAGCCAGCCGACCGGCAGCCCGAGCCCCGCGAGGTACGCGTCGAGCTGCTCGAGCCCCTCCTCGCGCGGGTCGGGCTCGTGCTCGCGCCAGACCTTGAGCTCGATCGCCAGCGACTCGCCGCCGAGGCGCAGGCACAGGTCGAGGCGCCCGCTGCCGATCGCATACTCGCGCTCGACCGTACCGCCCCCGTTGGCCACGCGGTCGAGGAACGCCATCATCACCAGGTGCGGCGCGATCTCGTGGTACGGCGCCGAGCGCATCACCGGCTCGCCATGCCGCCGCCAAAACTTGATGAACGCCGCCAGCAACGCCTGCGCGTCGAGCTTGCCGGCCGGCGTCAGCCAGTTCGGCTGCAACTTCGGCAGCGAGATGCGCGGGACCACCAGCAGGTCGCGGACGATGATCTCCTTGTAGATGGGATTACTGACCTCGATCGTGCCGTCGCTGCCGCGGCGCAGCAGGCCGAGGTCGAGCACGTAGCGCACGTCGTCGTTGGGCAGCGGCTGCGGGTTCGCCCCGCCGAGCATCGGCTCGACGATCGCCCGCACCCGCGGCTCACGCAGCCGCTCGCTCAGGCTGTCGAGGTGCGTGTCCTGACGCTCGATCAAGAGCTTCGCCGCCGCGTCGACGTCGGCCGGCCGCATCGCCCTCGCGCGGTCGGTCACCAGCACGTCCATCATCTGGCGCCCGAGCGCATTGACCAGCCACGGCTGCCCGCGACTCCAGTGAAAGACGCGCGCCAGCGTCTCCAGCGGCGCCGCCTGGCCCGTGTCCGCCGTGTGCTGCGCGAACAGCTCGACGATCTCCTCCAGCGTGAAGTCCTTGAGCGTCAGCGACTCGACCGAGATGTTGAACGGGCTCGCCGTCCCGAGGTGCTCGCGCTCGTCGCCGCGGACCCGGTAGTCCCGAACGTCGCGCAGGCCGACCAGCGCCAGCGACCAGGGGAAGCTCTCCGGGCGGTTGCGGTAACCATCCCGAAGCTGGCGCAGCACCGACACCAGCGTATCGTCCTGCAGCGCGTCGATCTCGTCGAGGAAGACCACCAGGGGCCGCGCCGAGGCCTCGGCCCAGGCCGTCAGCGCGGCCCCGATGCGCTCCCCCGGGGCAGCCTCGGGCCACGGCGGCGGCCACAGCTCCCGCGGCAGTTGATGTTCGATCGCCCGCCGCCACGCGCCGAGCATCGCGTTCTCGGCGATCTCGATCTGGTCGCCGAACGGCGCCCCGACCTCCATCGACACCAGCGCCGCCGTGTACTTGCCGCTCGCGGTCAGCTCGGCCCCGAGCGCCACCAGCGTCGTCGTCTTGCCGATCTGCCGCGGCGCATGGACCACGAAGTAGCTCTGGCGCTCGACGAGCGGGTGGATATCCGGCATGCGGCTCGCCACCGGGACCATGTAGTGGTTCTTCGGTTGGCACGGTCCGGCAGTGTTGAACCAGCGGGTCATCTTGCGGCGCAGTGTAGCCGCCGCTCGCCGGGCCGCCTCGTGAAAGAAATGTATGCGGCAATACGCTTGCAACACAATGCAAAGCGAGGAATCGCAGCCTTTGTATGTTTCCCGGGCGATAGCGCGCGACGACCTGTCCTTTTGAACATGTCTCTACGGACTGGTGACCGCCCGCGGGTGTCGGCGCCGCGTCGGCTGTGGCAAGATGCGCCGCCATGAAGGTCGTTCAGTTCTCCCGGTTCGGGGTCCCCCACGAGGTCGCTGACCCGGTCGACGCGCCGGAGCCCGCCGCGCCCGCGAAGGGCGAGGTCACCGTCGACCTGCTGTGCAGCCCGATCAACCCCGCGGACCTCCTGCTGCTGTCCGGCAACTACGGCCATCGCCCGGTACTACCGGCGCGCGGCGGCTTCGAGGGCGTCGGCCGCGTCAGCGCCCTCGGCCCCGACGTCGAACACCTCAAGCTCGGCGACCGCGTCCTCATGCCCGGCAACGCCTGGTGCGAGCGCGTCGTCGCCCCGGCCGCGGGCCTGTTCGCGTTGCCGGCCGCGGCCGCCAGCGAGCAGCTCGCCATGCTCACCGTCAACCCCCCGACCGCCTGGGCCCTGCTGCACGACCACGTCGAGCTCGCGGCCGGCGACTGGGTGATCCAGAACGCCGCCAACTCGGGCGTCGGCACCTGCACGATCGCCCTCGCCAGACGCCTCGGCCTGCGCACCATCTCCGTCGTGCGACGCGACGACGCCGTCGCCCGGCTGCGCCAGCAGGGCAGCGACGTCGTGCTCGTCGACGGCCCCGACCTCCCCGAGCGCGCGCGCGCTGCCGTCGCAGGGGGTCGCCTGCGCCTCGGCACCGACGCGATCGGCGGCGAGGCCACCGCCCGCATCGCCGCCGCCCTCGACGACGGCGGCGTCACCGTCAACTACGGCCTGCTCTCGGGCCAGAACCCGCAGATCGGCGGCCGAGACCTCGTGTTCCGCGGCATGCGTCTCGCGGGCTTCTGGCTGGCCCAGTGGTTCGGCCGCCACCCGCGTCCGGAGATCGCACGCATCTATGGCGAGCTCGCCGGCATGATCTCCGACGGCACGATCGCCGTACCGATCGCCGCCCGCTATCCGCTCTCGCGGGTCCGCGAGGCGCTCGAGCACGCCGGCCGCGACGCCCGCGACGGCAAGATCCTGCTCGTCCCCGACTCCGCCTGAAGCGGATCCGCCAAGGAGCTGCCCGTGGACAACGACAACCGCCGCAAGTTCGAACGCGTCCCCATCGCCATCGTCGTCCGTTACTCGGACCACGAGGAGCAGGTCGCCATCATGAGCCGCGACCTCAGCCTCGGCGGTCTGTTCCTCGGCACCGTCACGCCTGCGCCGGCCTCCACCACCCTCGACCTCCACCTGCACCTGCCCGCGCCCCACGGCGAGGTCCGGGCCCGCGGCAAGGTCATGCACTGCCTGCAGGGCATCGGCATGGGGGTCGAGTTCGCCGGCTTCGACGGCGACGGCGAGCCGCGTCTGCGGCGTTACCTCGAGCTGGTGAGCACCTCCTGACATGACCACTGCTTCTTCGCCCGTTCACATCGCCCCCTCCCTGCTCAGCGCCGACTTCGCCCGCCTCGGCGAGGAGGTCCTGGCCCTCGACCGCGCCGGCGCCGACTGGATCCACGTCGACGTGATGGACGGCCGCTTCGTGCCGAACCTGACGATGGGCCCGGTCGTCGTCGAGGCCCTGCGCCCGCACACCGCCCGCGTCCTCGACTGCCACCTGATGATCGAGGAGCCCGAGCGCTACGTCGCCGACTTCGCGCGCGCTGGCGCCGACATCCTCACCGTGCACGTCGAGGCCTGCCGCCACC
>JAYUXQ010001101.1:0-2973 GCA_043752905.1 Nannocystis sp.
AAGTACGGGTCGCGAAAGTCGAGCCCGAGGATGTTGTCGTCGAGGCGCAGCGCCTCCGATACGTTGAAGAAGTCGACGAAGCGCAGGTTGTAGGTCAGCGAGACCTCGGTGTACTTGCCGAAGAAGCGCGACGGGCCCATGCGCAGCTGCGGCGAGTAGAACTGGTAACCCTGCCAGATGCCGAGCTCGAACGAGGGCGCGAGGGTCCAGGTGGTCCGCTTCTCGAGGAAGCCCTTTTGCTGGAACTTGGGGTCGATGCGCAGCAGCGGGCCGTGGGCCTGGGGGTTGAACAGCGAGGGCAGCTCGGCGTAGCCGGCGGTGACGCGCATGTCGAAGCGGGTCAGGTTGTGGCCGAGGTTCTTGTGCGAGTAGAGGAACGTGCCGCGCTGCTCCCAGCGAACGGGGTCGATGCCGATGCCGGGGCCGACCTTGATCGACTGGGTCTTGGACTCGATGACGCGGATCGTGAGGTCGATCGTGCCGTCGCCCCTGGGCTTGTCGTCGGCGTCGATCGAGACCGACGTGAACACGTCCATGCCGTAGATCTTCTGCTCGATGCGGGTCAACAGCGTCGGCGAGTAGCGCTTGCCCGGGGCGAAGTCGATCTCGTTGCGGACGTACTTCTCCGGCACGCCGACCAGGCCCTCGATCGTGATCTTGCCGATCTTCACGAACGGGCCGGGGCGCAGCTCGAAGTCGACCTCGACGCCGCGGCCGGGGTCGATGACCGCCTTGTCCTTGACCTGCGCGAACGCATAGCCGCGGTCCTGCATGTGACCCCTGAGCAGCTGCGCCGAGGTGTTGAGCTTGGGGATCTCGAAGGCCTCGCCCTCCTTGAGCAGGCTCGTCTCGGCGATCGCGTCCTCGGTCGCGTGCTCGTCGGGGGGACCGGCGGGGGGACCGTCGGGCCAGTGCACCGCGAGGTCGGTGACCTTGGTCGGCGCGCCCTCGCGGACGACGATCTTTATCTGCGTCTTGCCGGGGATGCGCTCGCCCTTGTGCTTGCCGAACAGCCGGATGCGCCCGACCTTGGTGTCCGGCACCATCGACACCACCTCGGCGTCGTAGTAGCCGTAGGCGCGGTAGATTTCGAGGATGCGCTCGGCGTCGATCGGCAGCATCGCCTCGCTGAACACGTACTTGGGCCGCCAGAACAGCCGCGAGCTCTCGCCGATGTTGAGGTATGCCACCAGCTCCTTCTCTTTAAAGCGGTTGACCCCCTCGAGCTCGATCTTCCGGATGTAGGACTCGACGCCGCGCACGTCCTCCATCTGGCGCACGCAAGCGGAGAGCATGACCGCGCAGGTCAGCGTCAGGAGGCCTTTTCGCAGGGCGAGCACCGGGCCGGTTAATAGCCCGAGTCGCGCGAAGCGCACTTGAGGCGCCGCGGCGAGGGGGGGCGGTCTATCGCGGTTTCCCGGCTTCCAGCCGGTCTCGGTGCAGGCGCTGTGGGCGGCGTGAGTCGAGGGGCCCCGGGGCCCCGCCCCCCCGGGGCCGGGGTCACGAAACGATGTCCGCGGACTCCGCGATCGGCCGCGCGAGCTTTGATAGTTCACGAGGGTTTGCACCGGCCACGAGCTCTGGATCGGGTGTCCGGCGGGGTCCCGGCCGCGCGGATCGCAGATCCCGGTCAGCGCCAGTTGGCGCCCCACACCTGACGGAGTCGGCGAGCGGTCGCCAGCGACGTCACCGGCGTGGCCGAGCGCATGAAGGGCCCGCACGAAGGGGCTCTCACCGTGCTCCGGGAGCCCCAGGATCTGCGCAACTCGCTCGCCGACGAAGAAGCGCACGAACTGGCCGGGCACCGCGTCGAGCCCCGCGCCGGGCACCAGCGTGGCCATCATGTCCAGCAGCGCGGCGGTCATCATCTGTCCTTCGGGACATGCTTCGAACGATCATCGGGCCGTAACGCGACAGCGCCCTTGAACCCTGCGCGCCGCTGGCCTATGACTGGCCGCCCGTGCAAGCCACCACCCCCTTCCTGTTTTGCGTGTGCCAGACCGGCGCCGAGGGGGCCGTCACCGAGGAGCTCGTGCGCGCCCGCCCGGACCTGCGCCGCTCATTCGCCCGCCCGGGCCTGATCACCTTCAAGGGCGGCGTGCAGTTCTCGGCGGAGGTCGTCGTCGACGCGGTGTTCGTGCGGGCCTTCGGGGCGTCGATCGGGCCGGCGAAAGATCTCGACGCCGTGATCGCGGCCGTGCAGCGCTACTGTCCCGAGGGACAGGCGGTGCGCCTGCACGTGTGGGAGCGCGACGTCGCCAAGCCCGGCGACGAGCCCGACGGCCACGTCTATGGGCCGCGCGCCGCCGAGGTCCAGGCGCAGCTCGAGGCCGTGTGGGCGCGGACCGACCGGCCGCTGCTCGCGGGGCAGAGAGCAGAGGGCGACGACTGGGTGCTCGACGTCATCGTCGCGGGCGACGAGCCGTGGTGGCTCGGCTTTCACCGCCACGGGCCCGGCCACGCGCCGACGCCCGGCGGCCGGCTCACGGTCGACATGCCGCCCAACGCCCCTTCACGCGCGTATCGCAAGCTCGAGGAGGCGTTGATGTGGTCCCGGGCCCCGCTACGCGCCGGTGACACCGCCGTCGAGATCGGCAGCTCGCCGGGCGGGGCCAGCTATGCCCTGCTGCGCCGCGGCGTGAACGTGTATGGCATCGACCCGGCGAAGATGGCCCCCGTCGTCCTCGACTTTAATAAAGATCAGCCCGGCAACCACTTCATCCACCTCGATCGGCCGATGAGCATGGTCCATCGCACGGACCTCCCGACCGAGCTGCACTGGGTGCTGCTCGACGTCAACCTCGCGCCGCAGGTCGCTTTGATCACGGCGCGCCGGCTCGCGGCCCACCCGCGCCCCGCCCTGATGGGCGTGCTGCTGACGCTCAAGCTCGACGACTGGAAGGCCGTCCACCACGTCCCGCGCTTGATCAAGAGCATCAGCTCCATGGGCATGCTCGAGGTCAAGGCGACCCA
>JAYUXQ010001102.1:0-7342 GCA_043752905.1 Nannocystis sp.
TGGTTTCGCCGCCACGACGGCGGCCCGATGGTCCTCGCCGGCCTCTACCGCGACACCATCGACCCCGAGACCGGCGAGGTCACCCGCCGCTTCGCGATCCTCACCACGCGCGCCAACGCGACCCTCGCCCCGCACCACGACCGCATGCCCGTCATCTTGCCGCTGCCCGGCCTCGATCGCTGGCTCGGCGCCACCAAACCCACCGACCTCGCCGACCTCCTCGAACCCGCCCCCGACGACCTGCTCTCGACCACCCCGGTCTCGACCCGCGTCAACAGCGTGCGCTTCGACGACGAGGGCTGCATCGCCGGCTATCAAGAAGTCGCATGAATCTCCGACCCGGCCCAAGGGTAGCACGGCCCGCGTGCCACGAATCACGGTAACGGACAGGTCACCTCGAATTCTCCCGGACCCTGCTCGCTACAAAAACCAACGGTTGTTCATCGTCGACGAACAACCGCAGTCCAGCGGGTCGCTGCAATTCGCCCGGCCGGGCCGGGCCCGGCCGCTGCGATCAGTTGTACTCGGTGCCACCCGAGCGCAGCAGGTACTTCTCCGACACACTCTTGAGCTGCACGCGGCCCAGCAACGGGTCACGCCGCTCAACCGCCGCCCGCACGACGATGCCCTCGCGGATATGCAGCCCCTTGCCCGTCACCGTCTCCTTGCCATCGGTGTGCTCCAGCATTACATCGCGACCAAACGGCCCCCGGTACAGCACCGGCACGCGCGGCAGCCCCATGCGCTCGCACGCGTTCGTCAGCGGCATGTCGCCGAGGTACGCCCCTTGCCCCGGGCGGCCGACATAAATGTCGAACACATGAAACCCGAGGGTCCCCTTCGCGTCGGCCTTGGCGCCGTACGCCAGGTCCTGCACGCCCGCGCCGAACACCTCGCCGAGCACGAAGATCGGCTTATCGGCCGCCAGCTCGGCGACGAACACCTCGCTGATCCGGCGGTCGATCTCGAGGCCGCGGGCGACCCGGAGATACAGGTTGTCGACGTTCTCCGGCGCGTCCGGACGAAATGCCAGCCCCTTGCCCGCGAGCCCCTTCGAGCTGACCACCAGGTGCCCCTCTACGTCGATCATCGAGGGCGGCAGGTAACCGACCTGACACCACGTGCCATGGATCTTCTCCGTGAAGACCACCGGCTCGCCGACCACCAGCACCTCCGGGTACGCCTTGAAGTTCTCGATGTCGTAGCGCATGCACCTGTCGAGGCCGGCCGCGTAGCAGACCCCGTTCATGTGCGCGGGCGGGGCCGGCGGCTCCCACTTGTGCACGCCGAGCAGCCCCGCGACATCCTGGCCCTCGACCCAGCCCTCGCGCGCCGGCACCACGATGCCCTGCGACAGCACCCCGCGCAGCTTGATCGCCTTGACCCGATTCCCCTCCTTGCCCGCCAGCTTGCCCTTGAGCCCCAGCTCCTCGAGCAGCGGCTCCGGCACGATCGACTGCTCGGGGATGTACGCGACCAGCTCCCCGGTCACGAACTGCCCCTTGCGCACGATCGACCGATAATCACCCACGCGAGCGATCTCGAGGACGTCGGCGTTCTCGTGCGGCTCGATCACCACACGCACCACAGGAACGTTGAAAGTCGACATGGCTCTCTCCTCTTCCGGGCCCCTCATAAAAAAGAAATATCATCGTATCGCGGGAGCCCGAACCCGCGACCACGCCGGCACCACCTCGCGGCCCGCCGGACTCATGACATTCGCGGATCCCCGCGTCCGTCCCACTCCCAAACTCCTGCGACCCCGACCGGATCGCCGCGGATCACTCTACTGGACGCTGCGAACCCGGAAGTAACCCCGGAAGCAACCTCGGAAGTAACCCCGGAAGCAACCCCGGAAGCAACCCCGGCCGTGCCCCCGCGCGTGCCCCCGCGCGTGCCCCTGGAAGTAATCCCAGCGGCACCTCCGAAGACCATCCGCACGCATACGCCGCATATCCCGACGCCAGCAGACCAGCCCATGACGGGCGATCGGCGGCGGATGGAGATATCTGCGCGAAGCGGAGCATGGCGATCCTGGAAGCGGGCAGGATATCCGCCAACCTCGCCGCTGTCAAACGCTTTATGATGACCGCGAGCGACACCATGACGAGCGACACCATGACGAGCGACACCATCGCGGGCGACACCATCGAGTTTTACGCCGACCCCATTTCGCCCTACGTGTACATCGCGTGGCAGCGCCTGCGCGTGCTCCTGCGCGAGCGCCCGGACCTGCGGGTCATCGTGCGCCCGGTGCTGTTCGCCTCGCTGCTGGGCACCTTTGGCCAACGCGGCCCGGCCGAGATCGCGCCCAAGCGCGTCTTCACCTACAAGGACATCGTGCGCCGCTGCCACGAGCTCGGCATCCCGCTCACCGGCCCTGCCACCCACCCCTTCAATCCGCTGACCGCCCTGCGAGCCATCCTCGCCGCCCCCGAGGCCGACCGCGGCCTGGCCCTCGGAGCGATCGTCGACGCCGGCTGGGGCCGCGGCATCGACATGGCCGACCCGGCCGCATTGACCACAGCCCTGACCACCGCCGGCCTCGACGGCCCGCGACTGATCGCCGCCACCGCCGAGCCCGCGATCAAGCACCAGTTGATCACCGCCACCGCGGCCGCCGCCCACCGCGGCGTGTTCGGCGTCCCGACCTTCGCCGTCGGCGACGACCTGATCTTCGGCCAGGACCGCCTCCCCGACGTCCTCCAAGTCCTCGCCGGCACCGACCCCGTCGACGCCGGGCAGCTCGCGACAATGCTCGCCCGCCCCGCCAGCGCGACCCGCAAGACCTGAAAGCCCTACCCCGGCTCCCCCACCCCCGCGAGCCGGTACACCTGCCCCCGCTCGAGCACGAGCCGACTCCCATCGCTCTCCCACCTGCGCTGCACTGCCCGCATAGTCGAGGTGCTCGAGGATCCACGCACACGCTGGCGTCACCTCCGGCTCAAGCATCGCCCGCAGGTACCCCGCGATCGACAGCTACGACCCGAGGTACTCCGCCCCTTCCGGGATCGTGTCGCAGCCGCCTGGCTCCGCGCATGCGAGATCAGTCTCGTCCTCTTCATCAAGGTCAAACCCGGGTCACCGCGCACATCGAGGCCGCCGCGACGCTCCCCGTCGAGGTCGTCGACCCTTTTCAAACCCTCACCGACCTCGACCCCGCCTCGCTGGTGTTCGGCTTCGGCGACACCCCTTCCACGCGCGGCCTGATCGCCCTCGACGAGCTCACCGCGCTCGGCTCGGAGGGCTTCGTGCTGCGCTCCGGCACCGTCGCTGGCGCCTCGGCCCTCGTCGCCGACGGCAACGCGATCGCGCCCGACCCCTTCAATCATGCCAGCCTCGGCGACGGCTATGCCGCCTACGCATTGCTCGATGAGCTCGGCTTCGCGTTCCTGCACCCGCTCGCGCCGACGCGTCCCCCCGCCCTCTCCATACCTCCCGCGGTCGACCGCAGCGAGTCCCCGCACTGGCCGTTTCGCGCGCTGCAATTGCACACGATGCACCCGACCGAGCTCACCCACATGCTGCAGGGCTGGGGCCCGGGCGGCCCGGACGACGAGGCGGGATGGACCTGATCCAGCAGACCGGCGAGTTCGCCGACGAGGTCGCGCAGATCCACCAGCGCGTCGATCATCTGATGGCCTCGGGCTTCGATTACTTCGCCACCGAGAGCGGCACCACCGAGTTCACCGCGTCCGACGACCAGCGCATGGTCGCCTGGATGGACGCGCTCACCAGGCACGTCGACGAGGCCCACGGCGGCCGTGAGACGTATATCAAGATCCACACCTCGAGCGGCCAGACCGTCGAAAATTACAAGGACCCTGACACCAACGAGCCGCTCAACTTCAACTTCCTCCCGCACTACGCCGACCCGCGCCTGGGCGTCATGCCGCACACCGTGCAGCATGACGGGCTCAACGACCCCGCGCCCACCTACGGCAACTCCGACTATTCGTCGATCCGCGAATTTCTGCAAGAAGAGGTCGGCCTGCGCAAGGTCGTGTGGCACCCCGAGACCGCCCACTGGGTCAGCTTCGACATCGACACCCCCCTGTTCCTCCCCGTCTACGCCGAGCGTCGCCTGTCCGACCTGCGCACGCTCGCCCGCGACGAGCTGGCGGGCAAGATGGGCCGGGGTGTGCACGCGGGCGGGCGCATGGACGGCCAGAGCACCTTCTCGAGCGGCTGGGAGTGGGCCTACTGGCTGCCCGAGGTCGTCACGGCGCGCGCGGCCTGGGACCCGCGCATGAACCTCGCCGATGACGCCGAGGCGCTGCGCGCGTCGCTTACCTCGGTGGTCCGCCCCTTCGGTCCGGTCGCCGACGAGGTGGCCACATTGTTGATCGAGACGATCGCCGCCGAGCGCCGCCTGCTGATCCTCGGCCTGGTCGACGGCGTCGGCCCCGACGACATCGTCAAGCGCAACGGCCAGGCGTATATGCAGGGCTTCGAGGCGTGGGACGACATCAGCGACCTGGCCGAGTCCGTCCCCGGCCTGAGCTTCACGATGACGCAGCCCGAGCGCCTCGGCCTCGTCGAGATGCGCGCCCCGCATCCACCGCCCGGTTACTCGAAGGAGGTCGCGCCCTTGCTCGCCGCGATGCAGGCCGAGTTCACGACGCTCGCCGACGGCTTCGCCGCGCTGCAGGACCAGGTCCCCACGCACGCGCGGCCGCTCTACGACGACATCGTCGACGCCGCCCGCATCACCGCCCTGCGCGCGACCCAGATCCACAACCTCCATGACTACGTCGACGGCCTCAACGACGAGTCCGACGAGGTCGAGGCCGCGCGGCTCGCCGCCGCCCGCGCTGCCCTCGATCAGGCGTTGCTGGTCGCCAAGTCGCGCGAGTCGAACTATCGCGTCGACCCCGAGCGGATCGCAGGCTGGGGCGACAACCCGACCGCCTATCGCTTCGGTTATCTGTGGACCGTGCGCGACCTCTATTATTGGTGGCGCGACGAGGGCAAGGCCGTCGAGGCCCCGATCAACCCCTGCTATCTCAACATCATCAGCCCGATCGACATCGGCTTCGGCGAGGGCACCTTGTATGATGCCACCCAGATCCTCGGCGCCGTCGCCGACGGCGTCCCCGGCCTCGGCTCGCTCGCCGAGTGCGCGGCCGCCCCCGCGAGCGCGCCCGTGCTGCCACCACCTGGCCTGCGAGACATGCCCTGAAAAGGGCTCGTCTCGGTTCTCCGCTGACCTCCTGGGGTATATGGATGAGTCCGCTTCGGCCACCATTTGCCCGCTCGCGCTGATTCAAATGACGCTGCGAACGGCCTCCGCCGACTCTCGTCATTTACAACTAACGGCGTTCACTATCGACCTCTCTACTTGACGGACGTGAGCCCGTCAGATATACCGTGATGGTATGGGCGATTTTAAACGTCTTCGTCTCAACCTCTTATGCCCCCTCCTACCACCCCTCCTCGCCTGTGGCCTGGAGCGTGAATATGACACATATAAAAAACTCGCCGAGAGCGCGAGCCGTACGACTGGCTCCGAAATTACAATAGAAACCGCATCGAGCGGCGAGCCAGCGGACGAAAGTACATCGACGAGCACATCCGGAGGCGGGCAGGATCTCACGACCCCCACGACCCTCACGACCTCATCTGGCACGACCGGACTGGACACATCGATGGGCGCTACCCTGGGCCCGACCACCAGCCCTGCCGCTGTCTGTGGAAACGGCCTCATGGAGAGCGAAGAGGAGTGTGACGCGCTCGACGACCTGCACTGTCATGACTGCGTCCGCGACCGCCTCGTGTTTGTCACCTCGCAAATGGTCGTCGGCGACTTCGCCAGCGATAAAGACCTCGACTATACGTGTAACCATCTTGCGGCAATCGCCGGCCTGATGGTCGACGACCCACAGCGACGGTTTCGCGCCTGGATCTCCACGAGCTCCGCAAGCGCCGCCGACCGCCTACATCATTCGCGCGGCCGCTACGTCCTGCGCAACGACACCGTCTTCGCGCAGAATTGGGACGCGATCGTCTCCGGTGAATTGCAAAGCCCACTCAACATCACCGAATGGAACGCGGTCCGTAGCGTCGCCGTGTGGACGGAGACCCTCTCCGATGGGTCGGCGATCGCGGGCACCACATATTGTCAGGACTGGAGCGCCGACGACTTCGGCCTCTATGCTACCTGGGGCCACAGCGACTACATCGATGAACGGTGGACACAGTGGCCAGACAGCGCGGTGAACCCGACCGACTGTTCAGGGATGGCCGCCTTTTACTGCTTCGAGCAGGGCTGAAGATCCGCCAGCGGTACGAACCATGGCACGCTTCACATCGCATGTCCTCGTCCTCGCTAGTGCCGTCGCGGCAGCCTGCGGCGACTCCCGAGATCCGACACCGGAGGTGGCGCTCACAAGCACCTCGACCGGCAGCCCAGGCGTGACGTTGCCGACCACCTCCGGCGATGAGCCCGCCGTCATGACCGTCACGAGCGAGACCAGCACCGATTCGGGCAACTCGGCGACTACGGCCGGCGATACGGCGGAAACGATGACCGCGTCCGGCGCTCCAGAATGTGGCAACTACATCAAGGAGGGAGACGAGGAATGTGACAACGGTCACGCTTCCAACACGGATAGCAATATTTGCACCACTGGTTGCAAGCGCGCGTATTGCGGCGACGGAAAGCTCCTCCAGGACATCGAGGACTGCGACCAGGGCGGGGCCAATGCGGACGATCCACCGTACGCCATCGGCTGTACGAAGGAGTGTCGCCCTGGGCCCCGCTGCGGAGATGGTGTCGTGCAAGTAGATGACGAACAATGTGAACCTGGAGCCAAAAACACCGGTCCATGCACAACGGAGTGCAACTTCAAGAACCGCGTCATCTTCATCACCAGCGAGAAGTACAGCGGCGCGCTCGGAGGGATCGCGGGCGCCTACGATCGGTGTAACCACCTGGCTGCACTCGGTAACCTGAGCGGAAAGTTCCGGCCGTGGCTCTTTACGGAGAACGACATCATATCCGAGCGTTTCCCCGAGTACGCCAACACCTTTGAATCCGTCAACTTCACCTCGCTCAGCAACGTATTCCTCGCGGAGAACTTCCAGGAACTGCTCGACACCGGGCCCCGCGGGGCGATCTCGCCGACCGAGCAGGGGGAGGCACTGTACGACCAACGAGTGTGGACCAACATCACACCCGACGGCAATCCACATGGCGGCGACTGCTCCGACTGGGAAAAGGCTGACCCAATGCTCTCCGCCATCGTCGGGATCAGCGGCCCCAGCGACGCGGAAGCGCTTATCGAGTGGCGTGATAAGCGCTGGTGGACTGAGTTTAGCAAGCCTTACATCTGCCAGTCCG
>JAYUXQ010001103.1:0-17952 GCA_043752905.1 Nannocystis sp.
CGGTGGGCCGTGCTGCGCGGTATGATGCCAGCGACGCTGTTCCAGGCGTTCAACCTCGTGTTCATCGCCGCCTATCAGAACGCGCTGCTGTTGCTGATCTCGCTGCCGGCCTGGGCCGCGCTGCGCGAGCCGCTGGCGCCGCTCGGCGCGCTGGACCTCGTGGCGACCGCCGCGTTCGTGCTGTTGCTGATCGGCGAGACCGTCGCCGACCAACAACAATGGGACTTCCAGCAGGCCAAGCGCCGCGGCGAAGCGGTCGGCCCCGGGTTCGTGACGACCGGGCTGTTTCGCTGCTCGCGTCACCCGAACTTCTTCTGCGAGCAGGGCCAGTGGTGGTGCTTTTACCTGTTCTCGATCGCGGCGGGCGCTGGCTGGCTCAACCTCTCGCTCGCGGGTCCCGTGCTGCTGACGCTGCTGTTCCTCGGGTCGACGCGCTTCACCGAGAGCATCTCCATGAGGCGCTATCCGGCCTATCGCGACTATCAACGCCGGACCTCGCGGCTGATCCCCTGGTTCCCCGACCGCGCCTGAAGTCGTCATTTCGCGGCGTGTAGTGCCATCACGACGCGGTGGCCATCGCCCGGATCCGCGCAGGCATCCGCACGAAGGGGGTCTGGCTGGCCGCTAGCCGGTCTCGGCGGCGTCCGCGAGGCGGACCGGGCTCTGGGCGGTGAGCGCGGCTTCGTAGTGACCCTGCGGGTAGAACTGGCGGGTCCACTTGCGAAACTGAAGGATCGGCGCGTCGGACTTCGAGGCCGCCGGGCGCATGCGATAGATCTTGTTCTCCCAGATCACGATGTCCTCCTCGAGGGTACGATTGAACATCGTCGCGTAGCTGTGACGCATCAGCGCCGTCAGCGGCGGCAGCATGGTGCGGGCGACGCGATGACGCAGCATCAGCCGCACGTGGGTGTCGCTGATCGGGGTCGTGGCGGCCATCGTCTGGGTGTGGAACGGGAAGCCGCCAGGCAGCATCGTCGACTGACGGATCCAGCCGATGCACAGCCCGGAGCGCCGCACGTGGATATCGGTGGCGAAGCTCCGCGGCAGCGCGGGCAGCCAGGCTGGCACCCCGAAGGCCTTCAGGTGCATCTTGGCCTTGAGCAGCCAGTTGCACTCGGCGCCGTCGATGTGCAGGTCGATCTCCGCGGGCTCGTCGACGAACCCGTGCAAGGCTGGCGCGTGCGAGACGTCCGAGTCGTTCTCACTGAGGTCCTGGATCCGGGCGCGGATGGTCCATTCATAATCGGCCCACTCGGAATACGCGCGATCGTCGAGGTCGGGGAACTCGGTCACCGCCCAGGTCGGCGCGGCGTCCTCCTCGTGAAACCACGCCAGGATCAGGCCGCCGATCTCGTGCGTGGCCCAGCGGACGAGCCGGGCCTTGGCCGGCGGCAGGTCGCCCGCGGGGATCCGCTCGCATTGACCGTCGTTCGCACGAAACTCCCAGCCATGAAACGGACACCGGATGCAATCTCCCTCGACCCGGCCGCCATGCCCGAGGTGCACGCCGAAGTGCGGACAATGGGCATTGGTGACATGCGCGACGCCGTCCTCGGTGCGAAATACCACCACCTCGCGGCCCATCATCGTCACCGGCGTGACCTTGCCGACCGGCACCGCGTCGGAGTTGGCGACGCGGTACCAACCGCGAGGATAGGGCGTAAGGGTGGCGCGAGGATCCAACGCGGGCATGCGGCAGCATAAGCCAGGCCAGACGCCGTTCTCGATCGATTAATCCGGCTGTATCCGCGCCTCGTATCGCGCGTTCGCCGAGGTGCGATGCATCCGCGGCGAGCACGTCCACCTTCGCGTCACCCGGATCGGTCTTGCATCGGCCGCCAGCCGCCCTCGCGCCAAGTAGCGAGATGCCGGTCGAAGACCTCATCAGCCGCGCGTCCCTTGCTGTGCCCCGAGTATGAGATCCCGCGGATGCTCGAGCACGGGGGCGGTGCGATCGTGAACACCCCCGGGCGCCGGGATCGCAGGCTTCAAGCGCTGCGGCGACAGTGTGGTCGAGGCGGGCGTCGAGGCGTGTGACGACGGCAACGCGGACGAGCGACCCGGACGGTGCCGGCGGTGTCGACCCCATTGGTCCTGGTCCTTGCGTGTGGGCCAGAACTTCCACTTCTCGACTTCCTCGTCCACGACGACGTCGCGGTTCTGGAAAAGTGACGCGGTCATCTCAGGGACTCGCGGGACCTCAAGCAGCAGCGCGGCCGCGCGAAGCACACTCAAGAAGAGTTGTAGGGTGGAAGAGCCTCACCGTGCGAGCTTGACGGCGATCCGCCGATTTGCCTCCGCGGTCCGCCGGTAGACGTGGAAACTATCGGTGGGGAGCAGGACGCCTTCGCGGACCCAGATGTCGATCGTGCGTGAGCGGATGCCGATGAACTTCAGGTAGTCGCGGCGGACCTCGGCCAGCGGCTCTGCGGAGGCTGGCGCCTCGTCGAGCGCCGGAGTCTCATGGCAGCGATCGCCGACGTTCGACTCGGTCGACGCGTGTATCTGCGCGACGTCGGCGTCATCGCTCGATGACGGTTCGGGCGGCAGTTCCGCCAGAGCACCGCCGTCGAGCGTCGGGGACGGCTCGTCGCGCATGTTGAGGCCGAACAGCCCGGCGAGCCCACCTGTCAGCGCGACTTTTCCCGGCGCCAATGGGCCGATGACGAGGCTCGTGAGCGAGGCCGGAGACGCGACGACCACGCCGCGGAGCAAAAGGAGCAACTCGGGCTGCGCATCCAGCCGGGCCCCGAACCCGTGCAGCGCGGCCATCACGTGCTCGCACAGCGGCACGTGATCGCTGCAATCGCACCGTCCGAGGAGGTCCTCGAGCGCCGGCAGGAGGTCGAGCCCGGGCAGGATGTCCTGCAGCGCGGCACCGTCGCTGACGGCTTCGACCTGAGCCTGGAGCGCCGCCTGACGCTCCGCCGTGGGCAGCGGGACGGTGACGCTCGGGCGCAGGCGGTTTGCCGCATCGATCTCGGCAGTGATGCATCCAGGCCGGACCTTGAGGTCAAGCAGCGCCCCGCCCCGCACGAACGCACGTCCACGCTCTGCCCGGCCCGGACTGCCGCACTGGTCGACGAAAGCGCACCACCATACGCCCACCGGACTGCGGGCGATGACCCGGCCCACGACATGGATCGGTGTACGCGTCGCTCCGTCCTCGAACGGATCGCCGCCGTCATCGTCGTCGTCGACCAGCATGTCGCTGCGCGCGGCCATCGGTCGCCGAAGCTCGGAGTCGTCGCGCATCACTCCTCCTCCACGGCAGTGCGAAAGTCGAGGGCGACCGCGCGGAGCAATTCCTCGGTGCCGAGCTCGGTGAGCCGTCGCTCACCACCCTGGTCGAGGATGTTGTCGGCGAGGCCCTGCTTGCCGCGGATCAGCGCGTCGATGTGCTCCTCGAGCGTCCCGCGGCACACGAATTTGTGCACGAGCACGTTCTTGTGCTGACCGATCCGGTAGGCGCGGTCGGTCGCCTGATTCTCGACGGCCGGATTCCACCAGCGGTCAAAGTGCACGACGTGCGCCGCGGCGGTCAGGTTGAGGCCGGTGCCGCCGGCCTTGAGCGACACCACCAGGAACGGTGGCCCGTCCGCGCGCTGAAACGTCGCGACCGTCTCCATCCGGCTCCGCACCGACAGCCCGCCGTGGAACACCAGGCCGGCGCGGCCGAAGCTGCCTGCCAGCAGGGTGGCCAGCGGCGCGCACATCTCGCGAAACTGAGTGAACACCAGAACCTTGTCTCCACTCGCGGCGATCGGCTCGCAAAGCTCGCGTAGCCGCAGGAACTTGGCGCTGTCCTCCGGGGCATACTTCCCGTCCCCGCTGTACTGGGACGGATGGTTGCAGATCTGCTTGAGCCGCGTCAAAAATCCGAGGATCACGCCTCGCCTTCGCGTGCCGTCGGCGCCCGCGGCGTCGCGGGCGAGCGCGCGGACGGTCTGCTCGTAGAGCCCCGCCTGCACGCGTGACAGGCCGCAGTAGACCTGCATCTCGGTCTTGTCGGGGAGATCGGCGATCACCTTCCGATCGCTCTTGAGCCGGCGCAGGATGTATGGGCGGACCAGGCGACGCAGCGGACTGACCTCGTCCTCACCGGCGCCGAGCTGCCGGCACAGCCCGCGGAATTCGGCCGCACTACCGAGCAAGCCCGGGTTGATGAAGTCGAAGATCGACCACAGATCCGCGAGCGAGTTCTCGACCGGCGTGCCGGTCAACGCCAGACGCAGGCGGCACGTCAGCGCCTTGACTACGCGGGTCTGCCGCGCCTCGGCGTTCTTGATCGCCTGCGCCTCGTCGAGCACCACCAGCCCCCAGCGCAGCGGTCCCGCCCACGGCAGACGTGCGAGCGTCGCATAGGTCGTCAGCACCACGTCCACGGTGCCCGCAGCCGGCTCGCCATCGGTGCCGGAGGTCGTCCGGTGCGCGACGTAGACTCGCAGGCTCGGCGCGAACCGGTCGAGCTCGGCGCACCAGTTGCCGAGCAGCGACGCCGGTACGACGACCAGATGCGGGCCGGGCACGCGGTGCTGCTGCAACAAGAGCAGCAGCGCGAGCACCTGGATCGTCTTGCCGAGGCCCATGTCGTCGGCGAGGCACCCGCCGAGCCCGAGCCGCGCCAGCAACCACAACCACGCGACGCCGTCGCGCTGATAAGGCCGCAGGCTCCCTCGCAGCGCCGCGCCGGGGTCCGCCTCGGCGGCGCCAGCGGGCCCGCGCAGCTGGTCCATCGTGCGGGCCAGCCACGGGCCAGGCGCGACCGTGAGGCTCCCACGGCTGTTCTCGGGCGCCTCGCGGCCCTTGGCGACGAGCAGGCGCATGCCCTCGACGAAGTCGACGGTGCCGCGCGTCGTCAGTCGCTCGAGGCTCTCCCACTGCCGCATTGCCTCGGCATGTCGCTCCGGGTCGAGCTCGATCCACCGCCCGCGAAAGCGATGGAGTCCGGCCTCCCCGCGGGCGACGTGCTGCCACTCCTCGGGCGAGAGCTCGTCGTCGCCGATGAACCATCCGATCTTGAAGTCGAGCAGCGCATCGAGCCCGAGCGACGCGGGCACGTTGGCCCCGACCTGCACGCGCAGGTGCGGCCGTGGGGGAGCCCCATGCCACCAATCTGGCACATGCATGCGGATCCCCGCGGCCTGCAATTCGGGGACGGCGCGCAGCAGCGAGTACGCCTCCGCGGCCGTCCACGCGACCGCGTGGAAAACTTCATGACTCTCGACCAGAGCCCCGATCGCCGCGTTGCGGGTGCCAGCGTGGCGTAGCGGCGCGAGCAGTCGCTGTTGACCGCCGACATCGTTGCCCTGCTCGGCGATCGCCACCTGCAACGGAACATGTTGGACCCTGCCGTCCGTCCCGCGGCACGCCGCGATCGTGGCAAGGAACGCGAAGGGAGGATCCCCGCCGTGCCCTCGCTCGGCGAGGTGCATATGCAGCCGGCCGAGCTCGGGATCGACGCCATGCCCCTCCAGATATGTCGCCATGCCGGCGGCCTGCGCCGCCTCGCAGGCCGTCGCGGCGACAGCGCTCCACGCCGCGGCGAGCACCTGTTCGTCGAGCAACGGACGTCCGAGGATCGCTCTCGCTGCCGCCACCAGGACCCCCAGCTCACCCGGGCCGGGCGTCACGAGCCCCTCCTCGCCGGCCACGCCACGGGCAGCGATCGCGGCCAGCACCCGGCGCGCGAGCTCGCGGCCGAACGCGAGATGAGGGTTCGGTGGCCGAGTCGGCGGTGCGCGCAAAAGTCCGAGGAGCAGGGGCCCCAGCCTGGATCGGTGCTCTGGCCCGCCCTCGACGACCGTGAGCTCTCCGTCCCGGGTAAAGTCCAGCGCGACGGATCTGTCTGTTGGGTCAGGGAACATGCCGGTTAGCCGCGCGTGGCGCGACGGCTGTCAGTCTCTCCGATCGCGGGATTCCGGTCCATGCGCGAAACCGCCGTTCTCGCGTCCGTGCAGTTACAACCTGCGGCTGCGAGGACAAAGGTCCGCAGTCGCGGTTCGCGGACCAGCGGATGCCCTCGACGAGGGAGATCCGCCGTCGGCGCTCGACCTGGGCGCATCGACGATGCCGCCGCGGTATCCTCGCCGCTTCATGTCGAGCCGCCCACGCGTCCTCGTGTTTCAGCCGCAGTTCACCATCGGCGCCCCCCTCGACGACCGCATGCTCGGGTTTCAGTTCTGGCTCGCCGACCCGTTCACCGCCGTCGGGCTCGAAGGTGCGTCGGGTCGGTTTACAGAGCCGGATGAGCCGGATAACGCACGCGGGGAACTGGTCGCGTCGACTCCACCCACCGATGACGACATCCGCCGATCGATGGTCGAGAACGCCGCACGCTTTGGCGTGCTCACCACCTTCGTCGTGCAGGGCAACAGACCCTACCTCGAGCTCGCTCGCCTGTACCGGGCGCAGCGCGGTCATCCGCTGCGGCTCCTCGAGCGCTGGCGGTTCACCACCGACGCCGACCACCCCCCGGCTCATTGTTGATACATTGCTGGTTCGGCTCGTCGCAGGGGCCGCAAGCTCGGGCCGGTGCTGCTAGTACCGGTCATCGCCGGTCATGTGCACACATTGAGTTTGATCCGCGCCATCTTGAAAAGACCTCCGTCGCGTCGACCCCGACGCGGGTGTCGGGGCATTGTAACCGGCTGCGCTCAGGCCGGGTCGTGGATGACCGCGATGGCCTCGCGTGCCGTCTCGCGCCACGTGGGATCGGTGATCTCGGTGAGCGGGACGCATGCGGGCAGCGACGGGGGTTGTGGGGCCGGCATGGGGACGACCGCGGCGCGCGATCCGTCACGGACGCACCACCACGGCGAGGGCGTGCGACACACGCGGTAGCCCCAGGTCTCGAACCACAGCAGGCGATCGAGGACCTGCGCGGGGCTCAGCGGCGCGAGCTCGTACTCGTCGGCGAGCTGCGCCAGGGCCGGCCTCGCCGAGCGCACGGCGGCCGCGAACCAGTCGAGCATCGGCACGAAGTGCTCGGGTCCAGCCGACGGCGTGTCGGCGCTGTCGGGGCGCGGCACGGCGCCGAGGGCGAAGTGGATCGCGGCGTCGTCCATCAGCGGGACGGTGTCGGGGCACAGCAGCGCGAGCACCTTCGAGAGGGCCGCGGCGGTGCCCGGTGCGGGGCCGCCGGAGGTGCCGGTGCGCGCGGCGGCGTCCTGGGCGGCGAGGATGCGGACGGCCGCCTCGACGCGGGCGCGGTCGTCGGCGCCGCGGGCCAGCCAGCGCTCGCCGTCGCCGTCGAGCAGCTCGACGAGCTCGGTCCACAGGTCGCGGTTGTGCGGCTGCAACCAGCGATAAAAGACGGGCGATGGGACCTTGTTGTTGACCATCCACGAGCCGGGGAGGGCCATTGGCAGCAGCTGTGCGGCGCCCAGGCCGGCGCGGCGGGCCTCGCGGTAGCTGGCGGCCGCGAGGTCGAAGCCGAAGGCGCCCGGCAGTCGTCCGCGCACCTGCAACTTCGCGTGGCCCATGCCGAGGTGCCACGGCTCGCGCTGTTCGGGGCCGGCGCGCTCGACGATCACGGTGGACATGTCGCAGAGGATCGGACCTCGCGGCGTCGCTGTCGAGCGCACCGACCCACGACGCCGGCGGCGACGCGTGGACGGCGGTGACGGCGGTCGCCATGAACCCGATCAGCGCCGGGGCGCCCGCGGTCGCGCCCGGGATCGTGGTCGAGTGCCTCGATGTCGGGGTCAGCGACGACGCGCATCGGCGAGGTGGTCGGCACGACCCCGTACATGGCGCCCGAGATGGCCGCGGGGGAGGTCTTCGATCATCTCGCACGCACTCGACGAGGGATCGTCCGGCATCGGCTTCGATCGGTTCGGCGACATCGTGGTCGCAGGGAACGGTGGGGGCAGCTCGCTCGGGTTCGCAAAATTCTCGCCATGACGTGCCGCACTCGCGGAGTCGACCGAGGAAGTTGGCCCCGTCGATGGGCGCGTGTTAACACCTGCGCCATGCCTTGTAGCGACTTTCTTGGATGTAATTTTGATCGGACTCGGTCGGTGTTGATGATGCTGGCGATGATGACGGCCTGCGGGTCCGGTGCGGGTGATGCGAGCACCATGGAGGGTGGCAGCTCGGGTGGCAGCTCGGGTGGTGGCTCGACCGGGAGCACCGGGGAGGTCGTCACCGGGGGGGACGCGAGCAGCTCGGGTGATGGCACCGAATCCGGCGGCATCGAGGTCGATCCGCGGGTGGCGGATTGCCTGCGCATCAACGCATGCGAGGTCGACGGGGGTACGCCGATGGGGCTCCAGGCCTGCATGCGGCATGTGCTGGAGGTGCCGTGGTCGTGGGCGACGGTCGGCCCGCAGCAGGCCTTGCTGGCGGCGATGGCGTGCAAGCTCGCGGCGCCGGACTGTGTCGGCGTGCGGGCGTGCACGCCGGCGGTCGAGGGCTTCGCGGGGGCCTGCGCGGACGCGCCGGGCAGTGACCTGTGCGTGGGCGACACATGGGTGTTCTGCGACGAGCTCGGGGCGCCGACGCTGGCGATGGACTGCGCGGCCGCGGGAGAGAAGTGCAACAGGGACATCTGGGCTGGCTGCGGCGTCGAGCCGTGCAAGTTCGGCGAGACCGAGGCCCAGTGCGACGGCGACTCCCTCGTGGAGTGCAGCCCGGCGGGCTTGATGGTCAGGATAGATTGCCCGACGCAGTACAACGTCGTGTACGTCAACGGCAAGGATGGCGAGATGGTGTACTCGATCGCGGGCGAGACCTGCGGGTTCGATGAGCAGCGCAACGCGCTCGGCTGCGTTGGCACGGGCGACGCGTGCGACTTCTTCTCCCAGGCCTGCGACGGCGCTGTCCTCGAGACCTGCGCCGGTGGCAAGCTGGGACACCGTGATTGCGCGGCGATCGATCCGCCGGGGCAGGGCTGCGGGTTCGTGCAGAGCGGCCAATTCGCCGGTGCTGCCGCGTGCGGACTGTTGCCCTCCGCGTGTGATCTCGGGGCCGACGAGAGCTGCGTCGACGGCGTGCTCGGCTACTGCAATTGGGGGCAGCCTGCGAGCCTCGACTGCGCCGCCGCGGGCTATGGCGGCTGCGCCTCGGCGGTGCAGGGCGATCGCACGATCGCCTACTGCACGCAATAGCGAGCGCCGCGGTGAAGCCGCCAGCGTGCGTGGCGTTTCGCGGATCGTGACGGCGAGCACTCGCGCGCATCGGCGCGCGTGAGGGGTCTCGAGGGGGATTGTGGGGCGTGGGGCGGGGCCTTTACACTGTGACAGTGGCAAGCCTCGCGCGACGCTCTCCCAGGATGCTGCTGGTCCCCCTGTCGTGGCTGCTCGCGTGCGCGTCGGGGACCGACGACTCGGGGGCGCCGGGGCTGAGCATCGGCACCATCTCGCAGGGCTCGCAGGGCTCGCAGGGCTCGCAGGCGGGCGAGGAGGCGGGGGCCTCGGCGAGCACCGGCGGCGGTGGCGAGACCGGCACGCCGACGACCACGCCGCTGCCGGACGACGGCGGGTACACGACGAGCGGCAACAGCGATCCGACGGTGCCGATGTTCGAGTGTGGCAACGGGGAGCTCGACCCGAACGAGGAGTGCGACGGCACCGAGCTCGACGCGCAGAGCTGCGACGGCTTCGGCTTCGAGGGCGGCACTTTGCTGTGCACCCCGGAGTGCACCTACGACACCTCGATGTGCGAGGCGGCGGCGGTGTGCGGCGACGGTCTGGTCGACGTCGACACGGAGGAGTGCGACTGCGGCAAGGCCCAGTGCAGCGCGGCGCAGCTCGGCAACAACACGTGCATGAAGCTGCCAAGCCCGAAGGGCTCGCCGTTTAGTGGGGGCACGCTGACCTGCGACGCGGCGAGCTGCGCGCTCAACGACCAGGGCTGCACCTACTGCGGCGACGGCATCCGCAACGGCAGCGAGGCGTGCGAGGGCGGCGACCTCGGCGGCCAGACCTGCCAGAGTCAGGGCTTCGATGCAGGCAGCCTGACGTGCACGCCGGACTGTAGCCTCAACAGCGGCGGCTGCAAGAACGCGGTGTGCGGCGACGGCAGCTGCGACGCGCCCGACGAGGACAGCTGTAGCTGCTTCGAGGACTGCCCCGACAACCCGAACGCATGCTCGCCTTGCGAGTGCGGGTTTCAGGGCGGGCCGACCTGCTACTGCGACATCAACTGCGTACTCAGCGGGGACTGCTGCCAGGGCGGGCCCTGCTTCTGACGACGCGGGGCCCGGCCCCGAGGGCGCGCCGGTCAGGGGCTGTAGAGCTTGCGCTCGCGTAGGCGGACGACCCGGCCGTACTTGCGCAGCCTGGCGGGGTCGGCCTTGCGTGGGTCGCCGACGATCATGATCGCCAGCGGACGACCGGCGACGTGGTGCCTGTAAAAGGCGATGATGTCGTCGAAGTCGAGGTCGGCGTAGGCCGGGAGCAGGGCGCGGCGGGGGTCCTCGCGGAAGCCGCGGTGGCGCCACTCGCGGAGCTTGTCCTGCAGGGCGCGAAACGACGGGCTCTCGGTCTCCTGGCCACGGATCAGGGCCGAGCGGACCAGCCCGAGGCGGTCGCGGCGCTCGGGCATGTTCGTGATCAGGCCGGTCATCACATCGAGGACGTCGAAGGTCTTGTCGGCCTGGCAACCGACGTGGCCGAGCAGCTGGCCGCGCTGCGCGGGCGACTCGTCGCGCTTGAAGCTGGCGCTGGCGGAGTAGGCGAGGGCCCGGAACTCGCGGACCTCCTGGAACACGAGGCCGGCCATGCCGCCGCCGAGGTACTCGCCGAAAGCCTCGGCCGCGGCGAGCTCGGCGGGTCCGACCGGGTCGCCCTCGACCGCGAACCACAGCTGGGTCTGCACGGCGTCGCGCTGGGGCACGAAGTAGATCGTGGTCCGCGACGGGGCCCCTCGCGGGTACACGACCGGCGGCTCGGGCGGCCGGAGCTTCGCGGGGAAGGTCAGGCGTTCGGCGACCGCGGCGGCGACCCTGGCCGGAGATTCGCGGCCGACGTATCCGACCTCGAGCGCGTGGCTCTGGACCGCCGTCCATGCATCGAGCAGCGCGCGGGGTCGCAGGCGTCGGGCGCCGCGGGGGCCGTGTTCGCGGTGGTACTGCGAATTGTCGCCGTAGAGCACGTGGTCACGCAGGGCCTCGGCGACGCTGCGCGGGTCCTGGCGGGCGTAGCGGCGCAGGGCCCAGGTCTCGCGCCGGATCTGCCGCAGGGGCCGGCGCTCGGCCGCGGGGGTGCGCATCAGCTCGGAGAGCAGGTCGAGCGCGGCCTGCATGTGGCGCTGCGGACCGGCGAGCTTGACGACGAAGCGGTCGAGGTGCGAGCGGGCGGTCAGGGTGGTGCTGAGGTCGAACAGGCGGCGGCGAAATTGTTCGGGTGGGTGCTGCTGCGTGCCGGTGCGCCCGAGGTACTGGGCGAGGATGTCGAGCTCGCGGATCCTGTCCTCGCCGACGCCGAAGCGCAGCTCGAGCTGGTAGAGGTCGTTGAAGGGGTTGGTGTTGGCGCGCAGCGTCACGCCGTCGCGGATCGGCAGGACCACGGTCGCGCTGTCGACGTCGACGAGGGCGACCCGCGGCGGGGGTCCGGGCGTCGCGCGCATCGCCTCAAAAAACTTCGAGTGACCGCCGTTGGGCGTCACGGGGGGATAGCTCGGCTTGGTGAGGCGGGTCTTCTTCGGAAAACCCATGCGCGATCGCAGGACCAGGCGGCGCTCGGCGAACAGCTGCCGGGCGACGCGCTGGACGTCGGCGCGGGTGACGGCCTGCAGGCGCTCGAGGTAATCGATCTGGCCTTGCCAGCCCTGACGCGCGACAAAGGCGTGGGCGATCGCCAGGGTGCGGGCCTCGTTGCTCTCCCAGCGGGCGGTCTCGGCGGCGATCAGGCCCTCCTTGAGCGCGGCGAAGGTGCCCTCGTCGAACTCGCCGTCGCGGATCTTCTGGAACTGCGCGAGCACCTTGCGCTCGGCGCCGCGGAAGCTCTGGGTCAAGATCCGGGGGATGTAGGCGACGACGTCGAGGTTGGTGTCGACGAGGTCGGCGGGGACGTGGACGGCGAACAGCAGGGCGCCGTCGTCGGACAGGCGGTCGATGAGGCCGGAGCGCTGCGCGTTGGACAGCAGGCGCCGCGCGAGCAGCAGCGCCGGGTAGTCCGCGTGTGCCTCGGGGACGGTGCGATAGGCGATCGCGCCGACGCGCACCGGGGTGGCGCGGGCCCGCAGGCGCTGGTTCACCGCGAAGGGCTCGACCTGCAATACCGGTGGCTGCGGGTCCGGGCCGCGCCTCCAGGCGCCGAACCTGGCCTCGATCTCGGGCAGGACGCGATCGACGTCGAGGTCGCCGGAGAGCACCAGGGCCATGTTCTGCGGGACGTAGTAGCGCTCGAAGTAGGCCTTCATCGCGCGCAGCGAGGGCCGCTTGAGGTGCTCGACCTCGCCGAGGATGTCGTTGGCGCCGTAGGGGTGCCCGGGGAAGGCGCCGCGCATGAAGGTCCGGAACAGCTCGTAGCCGGTGGTGTCGATCGCGGTGTTCTTCTCCTCGTAGACGGACTCGAGCTCGGTCGGGAACAGGCGAAACACCGGGTCCTGGAAGCGATGGGCGTAGATCGCCAGCCAGGCGTCGATCTGACTCGCGGGGAAGGTGTTGTGATAGACGGTCTCGTCGTAGCTGGTGAAGGCGTTGACGCCGGTGCCGCCGAGCTGGGACAGCAGCTGGTCGATCTCGTTGGGCACCGCGTAGGCGTAGGTCTGCTTGACGGTGCGGGTGATCTCCTCGTCGATCGCGGCGTGCTCGGACCTCGGGGCGCCGCGCTTGCGCTCGTACAGGGCCTCGAGCTTCGCCTGCAACGGACGCTCGGCGTCCCAATTGGTGGTGCCGAGATCCCGCGTGCCCTTGAACAGCATGTGCTCGAGGTAGTGGGCCATCCCGGTGTCGCCGGGCGGATCGTTCCTCGCGCCGGTTCGTACGACCACGGCCCCGAACACCTCCGGGCGCTCGCGGTTGACGCTGAGGAACACCGTCAGACCATTGGCCAGCACGACCTGCTGGACCTTGAGCGGGTCGTCGGCGAAGGTCCGCACGGCGGGGCGCGAGGGGCGTGGGAGGTCCCGCGTGGCCACCGAGTCGGGGGCCGCCAGGGGGCCCTCCATGGGCCGCAGCACCGGATCGGCCGCGCCCAGGAGGCCGGTCAGGACGAGGCCGAGAGCGAGGCCGGGCACGCCTCCTTGCTATCACGGGGCGTCGCGGCGTGGCCGTCGCGGTGGATGGCCGCGAGATCGCGAATGTCGACCGGGTCCCTCGTGCTGGCGTTGTGCGCGCGCGCCGAAGTGCTAAAACGCGGGCCGCCCCACATGGACCCCCTCGGCACCTTTTTGCTCCCCGCCCACGAGATCGCGGCCGCGATCGGCGCTACCGGGCAGGCGCTGTTCTACCTGTCCCCCGACAGCGTCGCGTCGCATCCGGACCCGCGCGCGCACGGGGCCTCCACGCGGGTGGTGCTGATCCCACGGCTCGACGAGCTCGCCGATCTCCAGGCGGCGCAGCGACGCTGGTGCGCGGTGGCGATGCTCGAGCTCGGCGAGCTGGTGCCCAGGATCGACGTCGCGGCGCTGCTGCGGCCGCCGCCGCGGTCCCGCTGGGCGGCGATGCCGGTGGAGCGTCGGGCCGTGCTGCTGACGCAGGCGATCGATCTGGTCGCCACGCATGCGCGCGAGCTGGCGACCTTCGACCGGCGCGAGCTGCCGGTGCGGGTCGACGGCGTGGCGGTCGAGCACATGTTCTTCGGGCTGCTCGCGCACCGGGCCGACAGCGAGGACGGCGAGGTCATGTTGATCGGGCCGGGCGGCGACGGTCGCTGGCTGCTGCGCCTGATGTACACCGAGGCGGGTCGGATCTGGCGGCGCGGCGTGGTCCTGGTCCCGGACGGTGCGCTCGCGGGCGTCGAGCTGGCGGCGGTCGCCGGCGAGGTCGTCGCCCGGGTGATCGATCGCCGGCATGCCTGGCCGGCGCCGGACCCGGAGGCCAGCGCGGCGGAGGGCTGGCCGCCGCCGCTGGCGCCCGAGCTCGAGGCGGCGCTCGAAGCGGGGGCGGCGGTGTTCACCCCGCGCCTGACGAGCCTGATCCCGCCCCCCGAGGAGCCGCTGTTGCACTGAGGCACCGAGGCACCGCGGCACCGCGCCATTTTGCATGCGCATGTGGGCCCGGGCCGGCTGGACGAACGCCGGAACGGCGGTTAGCTTGGGGTGATGGATCCGTTGCGTGGCCACGGCTTCGGCTGGACGACCCCTTGCCCCGCGGACGGCGAGGCCGCGTCGCTGCGGCGCGTCGAGGCGCTGTGGGCCGACTACTTTCCGGCCGCCGGCGGGTACCAGGTCAGGCGGCGCGAGCTGCCCGGCAGCGTCCGCTTCGCGGCGACCCGCGGGGACTTCCACGCCGAGGTCGAGGTCGCGGGCGGTCGCCGGCGCGGGGCGCCACGACTGCGGCTCAGTGGCAGCGCTGGCAGTCGGCGCGTGGCGATCACGGAGCGAGCCGCGACCGCGGTGGTCGAGCGCCTGCGCCTCACGGGTGCGCTGATCGGCGCGGCGATGGTCGGCTGGAGCGCGTCGAGCCTGCTGACGGCCCCGCCGCAATTCACGATCGAGCTGTTGTTCGTGCTCGGCGGTCTGTTGTTGGTGGTGATGCTGGTGGTCATGGTGATGACGGGGTCGGGCCTCGGCGGCTGGCTCGGCGAGCAGATCGCCGGGAACCTGTGGGCGACGACGCTGCGTGCCCTCGACGGCGATGGCGGGCTGCGCACGGACCTCCAGCGCTGGCGGGCCATGGTCCGCAGCCTGGCGCATCACCGCGATCTGCTGGCCGGCGGGCGGCGCGGCCTGCCGTTCCGCTGCGAGTTCAACGCCGAGCCGGACCCGCAGCAGATCTGACGCCGGGAACGATGAAGTGGGGGGATCACCCTGATAAGGGTGATTTGCTGGGGCCAAATTTGCCCGGGGTCCCGCAACTTTGACGCTTGAAAGGTCCGCGATCGCGTCGGGTCCGCTGGTGATCATGCGCGCAGTCCGCTAAGGATCGAGTATGACACGCGCTTCTCTTTCTCTACGTTTGAGCCTCGGCACCGGCTTGCTCCTCACGGCCTGTGGCGACGACCTGAACACCTCGGTCTCCACCTCCACCGTCTCGACGGGCGAGAGCTCGACCGATGGCACGGGCTCGGCGACCGACCCGACGACCAACCCGACGACTGGCCAGACCAGCAACGTGACGACCGGGCAGACCGACGGCGGCATGACGGAGTCGGCGGGCTCGACGATCGAGCCGAGCACCGGCGAGCCGACGACCGAGTCCGGCACCACCGGCGACACGACGACCGGCAACATCGGCACCACGGGCGAGCCCGGGACGACCACGGGCGAGCCCGAGACGACCACGGGCGTCGTCGAGAGCACGACGACCGGCGAGACGACGACCGGCGAGACGACGACCGGCGAGACCGGCGGGACGACCACCGGCAACGCCGAGGAGTGCCTCCTGGCCCAGCAGCACGAGCCCTGTGACGCGATGTCGAACGAGGCCCTGCACGCGATGGGCCTCAACTGCACGTCGCTCGGCGGCATCTGGGTCGACAACAGCAACGCGGTCGCGGTCACCGGCCTCGACTTCAAGGCGCCCCCGGCGATGGGCGGCGATCGCAGCTGGCAGGTCGCCAAGTCGTACGGCAACTTCATCGACCCGAACACCAAGAAGCCGTTCTGGGGCCCGCGCGAGGGCGACAAGTTCCTGATGATCAGCTCGGGCCTGCTGCCGACCCCGAACGGACAGGGCGCGGTGATCATCGCCGACGGCGACGTCTACGGCGACACCGCCTTCGGCGGCGTGTGGGACAGCGACTCGATGCCCCCGCCGATGTCGGCCGAGCACGGCAGCCCGGATCCGATGGGCTACACCAACTGCGATGGCATCAACGACTGCTCCAACACGATCCTCGACCAGTGGGACCTCGGAGGCAGCAACGCCGAGGACAAGATGTGGTTTAGCTTCAAGCTCAAGGCGCCCGCGATCGCCAACGGCGACGTCGCCGACGCCAAGGGCTACACGTTCGACTTCGCGTACTTCTCGGCCGAGTTCCCGGAGTACGTCGACACCCAGTTCAACGACATCTTCGTCGTGTGGCAGTCGTCCGAGGACTACACGGGCAACGTGACGTTCATCAACGGCCAGCCGATGACGGTCACCGCCCTGTGGCCGATCGACTACCAGGGTGAGTGCGACTTCTTCGACCCGAACTGCCAGGGCGCCGACCCGCACCTCGCGGGCACCGGTCACAGCACCGACGGCGGCGCGACCGGCTGGTACAAGGCGACCGGCGGCATCAAGCCCGGCGAGACCTTCCTGCTCGCGTTCGCGGTGTTCGACATGGGTGACTCGAGCTTCGACACCACGGCCCTGATCGACAACTGGCAGTGGGACTGCGAGGGCTGCATCCCGAACGAGGTCATGAGCTGCGGCATCGAGCCGATGTGATCAGGATGCTCGGGTGATGCCACTGGCACCACCTCGGCGCGGGGCTCGGCGATCCCACCAGGGATCGTTCGGGCCCTCGCCGTTTGATTCGCTGGCTCCGCGCGGTGTGTGCTCCGGGTCGCGCGTTCGCGCTGGTGCTCGCGGGCGCGCTCCGCTAATGAAGAGAGAATGACACGATCTTCTCTTCACCTACTCCTGGGTGCTGGCCTGGCCCTCACCACCGCCTGCGCCGACGACTCGAGCGGCGAGGCGGGCGCCTCTGCCAGTGAGGGCGCGACCGAGGCGAGCGTGACCGTCGCCACAGTGATCGTCTCAGTGAACGCCACAGTGAACGCCACAGTGATCGCCGCAGTGATCGCCGCAGTGATGTGAACCGGCACCGCGGCGTCACTCGCCGCGGGTGTATGTGATCGCGAGCTCGTTCTCGGGGTCGAGGTAGAGCGCGCGGTCGAAGCATTCGTCGGCCTCCGCCTGACGTCCGAGGCCGACGAGGATCGCGCCGCGATAGGCGTGGATCATCGGCAGGCCGGGGTCGGCCTGCTCGGCCCAGTCGAGCAGCTCGAGCGCGCCAGCGGCGGTCGAGGGGTCGTTGCCGCTGGCCCGGAACCGGCAAAAGGCCAGGTGCGCGTGCAAGTCGGCGACGTCGTGGCCGTTGGCGTAGGCGTCCTCGAACAGCGCGACCGCCTGGTCGAACTCACCCTCGCGCATGGCCTCCTCGGCCTGCGTGTAGCGGGTCGCCGCGAGCGCCGAGGCAGTCTCGACCGCGTGCAGCTTGTAGCCGCCATCCGTGTCCTCGTCGCTGCGGCGATAGCCGTCGTCGCCGTCGTCCTCGACGAAGTCCTCGGCGGCGTCGAGGTCGAGGTCCTCGAGCTCGAGATCCTCGTCGAGGTCGCCGAGCGCCTCGTCGCGAGCGTCGCCGGCATCGCCGTCGTCGACCCCGGCCAGCTCGCTGACGCCCGAGACGTCGCCGAGGTCGACCACGACCGAGACGCTCTGCTCGTTCAGGGACGGGTCACCGAGGTGCTCGTCCTCGTCGTCCAGGCCGCTGGCCGCGAGACCGTCGTCCTGATCGCCGAGCGGGTCGTCGCCGAGCGGGTCGTCACCGAGCAGGTCGAGGTCGTCGAGGTCGTCGAGTTCATCGAGTTCGTCGCCGAGGCCGAGGTCGACGTCGTCGTCGTCGCTGCTGCCGGGGTCATCGAGCGGCTCGGGCTCGGGCTCGGCCGCGACCGGCGTGGGCGTCGGCGCAGGTGCGGGCGTGAGGGTCGGACGGGGGCCGCCGAGGACCGGTGCACCGAGGACCGGTGCACCGAGGACCGGCGCGGCGCCCGGCGACCTCGCGGCGGGTCCGCCGAGGATCGGTGGCAGCGCCGGGGTCGGCTGGATCAGCGGGCCCTTGCCGGTGTCGGGCCGCGGCAGTGTCGGGGACGCGCGAGCAGGGTCGGCGGCCTGCGGTGCCGGCGAGC
>JAYUXQ010001104.1:0-2964 GCA_043752905.1 Nannocystis sp.
GGCGAGGACCGCTGGTACCTCCGCCGCCGCGACTGCGAGCGGGCCCGTCAGGCCGCCGTCCCGCTACCCGACCCGACCTGCGGCCCGCACCTCGAATGAATTAAAACCGCAGCGACAGCCCGAGCCCCGCGCCCCGTGAACCGTCGACCCATGGCCGAAGGGACAGCCTCGCCGCGGCCTGTTCCCGATACGCGCGGCGCATGCGGACCCCCTTGCCGAGCAGGAACCCGCCGCCGACCGCGATCGGCACCGCGAAGGTGAAGGCCAGCGCGCTCGACACCGTCGCCGCCACCACCGGATCGAAGCCCGTCGGATCGACGCAGCGCGGATCGGGGATCTCGACGATCACGTCCGGCCGACAGATGCCCCGCAGCGTCGACGCCTGGCGCGCGCTGAAGCTGCCCAGCACGATCAGCGTCGCCGCGACCGCGCTCGTCACGGCCCCCAACACGATCTCGATGTCGCCGCGATCACGCGGGCCCGAGAGGTCTCGCGAGGTCTGCTTGCCTCGCCCGCCGCGCTCCGGCAAGACGACGTTCGGATCGACACGCCCCGCACAGCCGCACGCCAGCGCCAGCGCCAGCGCCACACCCCGTGCTCCTCGCGGCCTCGACAACCCGGGCATCCGGCGCAGCTTACCAGAAGGTTCGCGCGGCTTCCTGCGCGCGACGTCCGGCGGATCTGGTTATCCTGCCCGCATGTCGAGCCCCCGCGCGTCCCTCTCCCTGCTCGGCGCCCTCGCGCTGGTCTCCTGCGGCGACGACGGCCGCGCCGGCAGCTCCGACACGCAGCCGGTCACCACCGCTCCGACCTCGATCTCGACTGACCCGAGCGGGGCCAGCGGCACGCCGACGACCGGGACCGGCGACCCGCTGACCGGCAGCGCCACCGAGCCGAACACCGGCGGCCTGACCGGCACCGATACCGGCGAGTCGAGCACCGACCCGACCCTCACGAGCACCGCCACCAGCGCGACCGACACCGGCACCGCGACCACCGCCGAGCCATGCGTCAACCTCGAGTGTCAGGTGCCCGTGTGTCCCAGCGGCACGACCACGCTCAAGGGCACCGTGTACGCGCCGGAGGGCACGCTGCCGCTCTACAACGTCGTCGTCTACGTCCCCAACGGACCCGTCGACCCGATCACCGACGGCGTCACCTGCGACACCTGTCAAACCGGCCTCTCGGGTCAGCCGATCACCGCGACGCTGAGCGACACCAAGGGTGAGTTCGTGCTCGCGGACGTGCCGGCCGGCGCCGACATCCCGCTCGTGATCCAGATCGGCAAGTGGCGCCGCGAGGTCATCGTCCCCAGCGTCACGCCCTGCGCTGACACCGTCGTCGCCCCCGACCTCACCCGCTTGCCCCGAAACCAAAGCGAGGGTCACATCCCGCGGGTCGCCATGGTCACGGGCGGCGCCGACGCGCTCGAGTGCCTGCTGCGCAAGATCGGGCTCGACGACGCCGAGTTCACCCCCGAGTTCGGCGCGGGCCGGATCAACATGTTCGCGGGCGACGGCGGCGGCGACCAATACATCGGCGACCTCAACAACGGCGAGGTGTTCCCCAAGGGCAAGAGCCTGTGGGACGACCTGCCCAAGCTCAAGAACTACGACCTGATCCTCATGGCCTGCGAGGGCGGCACCGACAGCGACAACAAGTCGAACCAGGCCCGCCAGAACATCGTCGACTACGCCGGTGTCGGCGGGCGCCTGTTCTTCTCGCACTGGCACAACATCTGGATCGAGGAGGGCGCCGACCCGTTCCCGACCGCCGCCACCTTCGACCACAAGCCCGACCTCGACGACCCCTTCACCGCCAAGATCGACATGACCTTCCCCAAGGGCATGGCGCTCGCGCAGTGGCTGGTCAACGTCGCCGGCTCGACCCAGCTCGGCGAGATCGCCATCACCGCCGGACAGAACACCATCGCCGCGATCAACGAGGCCGTCTCGACGCGCTGGATCTACGGCGAGGACCCGACCTCGGTGCAGTACTTCACCTTCAACGCGCCGATCGGCGCGCCGGAGGAGCAGCAGTGTGGCCGCGTCGTCGACACCGACATCCACGTCTCGTCCGGCGACGACCCCGGCAAGAACTTCCCGTCCGGCTGCACCACCAAGGACCTGTCACCGCAGGAGAAGGTCCTCATTTTCATGCTGTTCGAGCTCAGCTCGTGTCTGACCCCCGACGACGAGCCCCCGCCGATCCCCGGCTGACCCTCGCTCGCCGCACGCGGCAAACTTCGCGCGAGCGCGGCGGTCACGACCTGGGATATGGCAGTGGTCATGTTGAGCGCAACGACGATCGAAACCGTAAAGGCGACCGCTCCGGCGGTCGCAGCCCACGCCGAGGAGATCACCCGTCGCTTCTACGAGCTCATGTTCGCCGGGGATCCGCAGGTCAAGGCCTTCTTCAATCAGGCCCACCAGCACTCCGGCGGCCAGCAACGCGCCCTCGCCGGTGCCATTTGCGCCTACGCGGCCAACATCGACAACCTCGGCGTGCTCGGCCCCGCCGTCGAGGTCATCGCCCAGAAGCACGGCTCGCTCGGCATCCAGCCCGAGCACTATCCGATCGTCGGCAAGCACCTGCTCGTCGCGATCAAGCAGATCCTCGGCGCCGCCGCGACCGACGCCATCATCGCCGCGTGGGGCGAGGCCTACGGCTTCCTCGCGCAGGTCCTCATCGACCGCGAGCGGGCCATCTACGCCGCCCAGGCCGCCGGACCCGGCGGCTGGAACGGGCGCCGGCCCTTCGTCGTCGCCCGCAAGGTCGTCGAGAGCGACATCGTCACCTCGTTCTATCTCCAGCCGCAGGACGGCGGCCCGCTGCCCGCGTTCGAGCCGGGGCAGTACATCACGGTGCACATCGATCATCCGACCACGCCGACCTCCCCGCGCAACTACAGCCTCTCGGACCGGCCCGGCCAGGACCACTATCGCATCAGCGTCAAGCGCGAGC
>JAYUXQ010001105.1:0-7311 GCA_043752905.1 Nannocystis sp.
CCGGCGGTCCATACCCACTGTCCATGAAAACGAATGCTGGTTCGGTCGCCCCCAAGGAGCGCGTCAACATCACCTATCGTCCGGCGACGGAGGGTGCCCAGGAAGACGTCGAGCTCCCGTTCAAGATCCTCGTCCTCGGCGACTTCACGGGTCGCTCAGAGGACACCTCCGTCGAGGAGCGCACGCCGATCACCGTCGACAAAGACAATTTTGATAAAGTAATGGCGGCGCAGAAGCTCTCGGTCGAGATCTCGGTCGCCAACGCGATCAGCGACGACGCCGATGCCGGTGAGCTGCCGGTCGCGCTGCGCTTCACCTCACTCGCCGACTTCCGCCCCGAGGGCCTCGCCCATCAGGTCCCGGAGCTGCGTCGGCTGCTCGAGCTGCGCGCCGCGCTCGTCGCCCTCAAGGGCCCGATCGTCAACGTCCCGGGCTTTGTCCGCAAGATCCGCGAGCTGCTCAAGGACCCCCAGCAGCGCGCGCGTCTCCTTCGCGAGCTCGAGCTCGAGGACAGCCAAGCCTGAAAAGGACCCCCCACCATGAACGCCACTGCCACTGCCACTGCCCAGCCCTCCCTCCTCACCACCCTGCTCGAGGAGACCCGCATCGGGCCCGACGACGGCGACGCCTACACGCTCGTCCGTCGCGGCGCCCGCACCCTCCTCGACGACCTCCTTCGCGCCACCGAGCCGAGCCCCCGCGTCGACCGCGACCGCGTCCACGCCCTCATCGCCGACCTCGACCGCCGCCTGTCCGCCCAGGTCAACTTGCTCCTGCACGACCCCGCGGTCCAGCAGCTCGAGTCGGCGTGGCGCGGGCTCAAGCACCTCGTGGACCAGGTCGACTTTCGCGAGAACATCCGCCTCGAGGTCGTCCAGACCACCAAGGACGAGCTGCGCAGCGACGCCGAGGATGCACCCGACCCGACCCAGTGCGGCCTCTACAAGCACCTCTACAGCCGGGCGTTCGGCGTGCTCGGCGGCAAGCCCTACGGGGTCGTCTGCGCCACCTTCGACGTCGGCGCCGGCGCCGAGGACCTCGCGCTGATGCAGCACTGCGCGGCCGTTAGCGCGATGGCCCACGTGCCCTTCCTCGCCAACGCCAGCCCGCGCATGTTCGGCCTCGGCAGCTTCACCGAGCTGCCGCGGATCAAGGACCTCGAGGCCGCCTTCGAGGGCCCGCAATACGCCAAGTGGAGCAGCTTTCGCGACCACGAGGACGCCCGCTACGTCGGCCTGTGTGCCCCGCGCTTCCTGCTGCGCGCCCCCTACGGCCGTCGCGACAGCGAGCTCTCCGTCAAGGCATTCGACTTCAGCGAGGACGTCGTCGACCACCACGACCGCTATCTCTGGGGCCCCGCATCGCTGGCGATGACCGCCCGCATCGCCGAGTCGTTCGCCCGCTATCGCTGGTGTCCCAACATCATCGGCCCGCAGGGCGGCGGTTCGGTGCACGGCCTCCCGCTCCATCAATATGAGCAGGGCGGCGAGCTCAAGACCAAGCTCCCCTGCGAGACCGCGATCACCGACCGGCAGGAGCTTCAGCTCGCCAACCTCGGCTTTATCGGCCTCGTGCTCCGGCAGGACAGCGACAACGCGGCGTTCTTCTCCGCCAATTCGTCTCAGCGCCCGGCCACCTTCACGCGCACGCCGGAGGGCTTCGCCGCCCAGCAGAGCGCCCAGCTCGGCGCCCGCCTGCCGTACATGTTCGTCATCACCCGCCTCGCGCACTACCTCAAGGTCCTGCAGCGCGAGCAGATCGGGACCTGGAAGGGCCGCGCGGACCTCGAGCGCGAGCTCAACCGGTGGATCCGCCAGTACGTCGCCGATATGCCGGACCCCTCGCCGGAGACCCGCTCGCGCAAGCCGCTCCGCCGCGCCCGCATCGTCGTCGAGGATGTCGAGGAGCAGGTCGGCTGGTACCGCTGCAACCTGCAGATCGAGCCCTTTATCCAATTCGAGGGCGTGTCCTTCACCCTGTCCCTCGTCGGCAAGCTCGACAAGCAGTGAGGCCCCGATGCTCGACCGCCGCCCCCATGCCAACGAGGAGGGCCCGACCCTCCTGTTCCAGCGCAGCTCCGCGGCCCATGACCAGCGCTGCGCCGGCTGTCCCTTCCGACCTGTCCTTTCGGACACGCAACCACCCCTCACCCGCCAAGGCGCCGCGATCCTCCCGGTGCCCCCGTTGACCGGTCCGGGCGCGGCCCCGCTGCCGGGCCCGGCGCTCGTCCGCCCGCCCGCCACCGCGGGCCCGCAAACCGCGGCCCTCCCCCGCCCCTCGCTGCTGGCGCTGGCCGACGCCCGCGGCAGCGGCACGCTGGTACTCCCGGATGCCCTCAAGCCCGCGGGTCCCGACGCCGCGACGGTGGCCCGCCCCGTCGATCCCGAGCGGGCCGGCTCCCCAGCGCCGCAGCGCAACGCGGGCCCGGTCGGCTACGACGAGATGGCCTCGCCCGACATCACGATCATGCAGGCGACGGCGCTGCCGCTTCGTCCGTCGGCGCCCCGTGCCCGTCCCGCTCCGCGGGAGCCCGACGCCCGCGCCTACTTCGTGCTCAACCTCTGCCTCGGGGTCTTGATCGTCGCCGGCCTCGCCGTGCTCGTCACCCGCCAGGTGGCTCCGACGCCGCAGCTGCTGGCCCCTGGAGGAGACCATGCCCGGCGTTGACGTCCCACGCCGCGCCAGCCTGCGCGTCGTCGGCGAGGACGGCCCGGCCCGGCACCTGCTCCTCGATCGACCGATCTTCCAGGTCGGTCGCGCCGCCGAGAGCTGCGGCCTCGTCCTCGACGGACCCGGCATCGCCCCGCAACACTGCTGTCTGCGACGTCAAGGCCAGCGCTGGTGGCTCCTCGATCGTGGCTCGCGGACCGGCACCTACGTCAACAGCCACCGCTGTCGCGAACCGACCGAACTGCACGACGGCGACCGCATCTCGATCGGCCTCCACCTGCTCGAGTTTCGCACCGCCCCCGCGCTCGCGCTGCCCGACACCCTCGCCCGCCTCGGCGCGCAAAACCTCGACTTCCAGCTCGCCCTCGCGCCCTCGCCGATCCCAAAGCGCAGGCGCGGTCCGGTTCGCCTGGCCTGCATCGCGGCCACCGCCGCCTTCGCTATCACCCTCTCGGTCGCCGCCCATGTCCCCCCCCAGCCGCCACCTCCGACCCTCCAACAACCTGTCCTTCTGGACATGCCCGAAGTACCAGCCGTCCCCGCGTACGCCGTCCCCGCGTACGCCGAATACCTCGCGGAGCCGCCGATGTTCGACCTCCCGGCCGACGCCGTGACGCGCGGTCGACCCGACGCCGGTACGCTGCTCCACGCGGTGCAGCTGCCCGTCTCGCCCGATTATCACATCCGCTGCCCCGCCCACGCGTTCGCCAGCACCGCGACGGTGTCGGAGCTGATGCACGCGCTGGCGACCTTTCGCAACCGCAGCGGCTACCGCGGCGAGATCGTCGTCGGCGATCTGAGTCAGGTCGGCGGCGGCCGCTACGGCCCGCACAAGTCACATCAGTCGGGGCGTGACGTCGACCTGTGGCTGCCGGTGCTGGGCGGCCACTACCGCCGCGGCTGCGAGCACTGCGGCACCGACCTGTGCCGCCCCGAACCGGACGAGGTCGACTGGAAGACCACCTGGCAGCTCGTTGGGGCGCTCGCCAGCCGCGGCAGCGCACAGGACATCTTCCTCGCCTGGGACCTCCAGCCGGCCCTGCGCGACGCGGCCCGCGAGCTCGGCACGCCCGAGCCCGAGCTCGCGCGGCAGATCCAGCACCCCGTCCGCGGCCGGGCCGCGCTCGTCAAGAACGCCGACGGCCACACGCATCACATGCACGTCCGCTTCCGCTGCCCCGCCGACGAACCCGACTGCATCCCGACGCCCTGAGCTCTCCCTCTTTCAAGAATTAACACCCGTGGCCCATATCGTATGGGTCGCGGGTATCTTGCTGTGATATATACGCGCAGTCTCGGCGTCACCGCAGCCCGTATCATACGGGTTGCGGGCGTCTCGCTGCATATGTATGCGCAGTCTCGGCGTCACCGCAGCCCGTATCATACGGGTCGCGGGTGTCTCGCTGCGATCGGTGCGACCCGGCGGGTCTCACGAGCAGCCGGGCTCGGACCAGCCGAGCGCGCGACAGGCCTCCTGCGTCAACGACGCCCCCGGATCTATCGCTGTCTCTCGGGTCATGTCCCATGCGCGCGCCACACCATCGGCGCCCGCGGTCACCACCCAGCCGTCGCCCGCCACCATCGCCTCGATCGGGCCGCGATGACCCGCACGCAGCGTCGCCGGTAAGCGGCGGCTGCGCTGCTGCAAGTCCCAGGTGACGACGGCACCCTCGGTGCCCGCGCCGACCAGCCAGCGCCCGCCGCCGGTGACCACGAGGCTGTCCACAGGGACAGGTATGTCGGCGACGAGCACCAGCGGCGGGCCGGCGCGGCGCACCCGACGTCCGAGCTCGGCCACCCGCAGCGCGTCGTCGGCCCCGACCGAGGCCACCGCGTCACCGACCCACACGACCGCCTGCACGGCTGCCGCGTGGGCCGTCAACGCCTCCGCGCGGGCCCGCCGACCGATCTGCCAGCGCGTGACGACGCCACCGGCATCCCCGACCACGACCTGCGTCCCGCGATCGTCGAGCGCCGCGGCCGTGAGCACCGCGCCGGTGGTCAACGCGAGCGGCTTCACGGTCGGCTTGCCCACTTGCCACACCGCCGCGCGCCCGGCCCCGAACGCGAGCAGAGAGCCGCCCGCGAGCTCGAGCCGCGTCACCCCGGCCCAGGCCCGAAGCTCGGTCGTCGCATGCCAGGCGCTGCCATCCACAACCGCCTGCCACACCCTGAGTCGACCCTCGGCGTCGCCGCTGACGAGCCGACCGTCGCGCGCAAAGGCCAGCACGTTCACGGCCTGCGATCCATGCACCTGCACCGTCGGCGCCGCGGCCTCATCGCCCAGGTCCCACACGCGCAGCTGGCCATCGACCTCGCCGACCGCGAGCCAGCGACCGTCCGGGCTGCGCGCGATCGCCTGGCCCGAACGCACCCCCGCGAGCGGCCGCCCGGGACCTTGCCGGTCCCACAACATCACGCCGCCGTCCTCATCGAGCGTCGCCACCCGCGTGTCGTCCGCGACGGCCACGCTGCGCAGGGCAGACCCATGCTCACCGAGCCGCTGGCTGTCCAGGCGCGCGAGCGCGCCCCGCAGCGCCGAACCGGCCCGCGACTGCCCGGCACACGCGCTCGCCTCAACTCTTAAAAATGCCTGCAGACCGGCGCGTACGGCCGCCTCCGCGTCTGTCTCCTGCGCGGCCGCATCGGCAGCCGCGTCGGCCGCGAGCACCCCTGGATCGTCCGTACGACAGCGACTGGTCACCGGCTCACGAAACACGAGCGGCCGGTCCCACGCCTTCGCCGAGGCCCAGCCGCCGAGCCCCGCCAGCACCATGGCGAGCGCCATGACACCCCCGCGGCGCAGCCAGGGTCGGGCGCGTCCGGGATCCACCGCGGCCGTCTTTTTTTCAGAGATGTCCCTCGCGCCGGGCGCAGGCCCGACGACGGCCGGCACCCGCGACCGTGACACGAGCGGCCGGGCCCGCGCGACGATCTCCAGCCGCAGATCTCCCAGCGTGATCGCCACGCCGGGCATGACTACACATGACCCGACGACGCGCTCACCGGCCACCCCCGTCCCGTTCGCCGACCCGAGGTCCTCCACGAACCATCCGTCGGCGGCCCGGGAGATCCGGCAATGTCGCCGCGAGATCGACGGGTCGTCGACGCACAGCTCACAGTCCGTCGCGCGACCCACCGTGATCACCGTCGACGAGAAACGCTGCACCCGGGGCGCCTGCCCCGGAGATTCCACCTTGATCTCGATCATAAGCGAGGACCAGCATAGCAGCCCGTCCCCGTCGCTCCAGCGCAATTTTACGAGGCAGTGCTCGCGCGGCGATCCTCGCATTCGCAAACCAGTGGCAGATTACGTAATGTACTTCACACAATCTGCCGCTGCCCGCCCGCGATCGCGCGTCCCCGGCGCTTGCCCACCGCAGACTTCGCTGGCGGGGCCCCATCGCTCCCACCTCGCGCCGGCTTCGACCCGGCCCTCGCCGCCGTCTTCTCGCCCCCCGCGCCGACCTTCGCCGCCGTCTTCTCGCTCCCCGCGCCGACCTTCGCCAACTTCGTCACCCCGCCCCCGACCCTCGTCGCCTTCGTCGACTTCGCCGCCCCGTCCCCGACCTTCATCGCCTTCGCCCTCCCTCCCCCCTCACTCCCCAGCGCCGCGACCAGCGTCTAGCCGGTGGCGTGCATGAACAGGAACACCTTCTTCGAAACCTTGATCGCCACCTCGCCCCACGGGAAGTCTTCGTGCGCCTCGGGGTAGGTCATCGCAGCGTTGCGCAGGGCAGTGGCGGTTCGTTCCAGGGTGTTCGGAGCCATCGATTCTCCCTCGTCTTTTGGTGCAGTGCCGAACCAGCGAAACCATTCCACGCAACGTGAGCGCGCGAAAATAGGTAGCACTGCGGCGAAACGACTGTCAACGATATTGCGCCGTCGCGACGATTCAAGATCCGTTCTCGCGGATGAAGCCGACGACCGCCGCCACGAAATGTACCGAGGCACTCTCGAGATGCGCCGCGTGGTCGGCCCCCGCGAGGATCTCCCAGCGGCGATCGACGCCGTGCAATTGATTGAAGTGGTCGGCCATACAGCCGCGATCGACGAAGGGGTCGTGCTCGCCCTGCAGCACGAGCACCGGCACCGGCACCGCCTCGAAGCGCAGCTCGCTCCACGCCGCGCCGCCGCGCCAGTCGGCCCGCACCGGGTCGGCCTTCACGGCAGCCGCCACGAAGCCATCGACCACGGCCCGCGAGACCGACCCCGGCGTGATGAAGTCCGAGGCCGCCGCGCTCGCCGTGTTCGCGGCCCGCTGCGGCGTCTCCGGGTCCGGTGCCGCCGGAGCCGGCGTCCCGGCGCGGCACGGATATCCATACAACACCAGCCCGCGCGCGACCCCGGGATGCATCTGCACCGTGAGCGCCGAGACCAGCGCGCCCATCGACCAGCCGAGTAGGAACGGCGGCCCCGCGACACCGGCGTCGGCCTGGACGAAGCGCAGCACCGCGGCGACGTCCACGGCCGACTGCTTCGGGGTCGCGAAGCCGGTGGCATCGCGCGGCGTGGCGCCATAGCCGCGCAGGTCGACGGCGTAGACGGCGACTTCCGCGGCGACCAGCGCATCCATCAACGACACCTGCGCGCCGGACACCTGGAGGTCGAAGTCCGGCAGCCCGCTCCAGGTCCGTCCGT
>JAYUXQ010001106.1:0-2953 GCA_043752905.1 Nannocystis sp.
CCAGCAGGCGCGCCTCGTGCCACGCACGCGCCGTGCAAGTCCCCGCCGGCGGCGCGCGCAGCGACGGCCCGCTGTCCTCTCCGACACGTCCCGGATCACCTGTCCCGACCGACATGTCCTCGAGCATCACGCGCCCGAGCACCTGCGATGGATATGCCGCGACCCCGATCGGACGCGTGACCTCGGCCGGCGGGTCTTCACCCCCGTCGAGCGCGGTCACGGCCTGCGAGCGCAGCCACAGCAGCCACAGCAGCCCCGCGAGGACGACCAGCAGGCCGCCGATCGCCCCGCGCCGGACCCACCGTCGTGACCGCACCTGCGCCATCACGCGTTCACGGACCGACCGCGATCATGTCGATCTCGACGAGCACGCCCTTGGGCAGGTACGCCACCTGCACCGTCGAGCGCGCCGGCGGATCGGAGAGGAACCGGCGGCCATAGATCTCGTTGACCTGGGCGAAGTGGGCCATGTCGGTGAGGAAAATTCCCGAGCGGACCACGTGCTCGAAGCCGAGGCCGGCGGCGGTGAGCACACTTTGCAGGTTCGCCATCACGCGCTCGGTCTGGACCACGATGTCGCCCTCGCCGACGACCTGCATCGTCTGCGGGTCGAGCGGGATCTGGCCCGAGGTGTACACGGTTCGGCCGCCGCGGACGGCGATCGCCTGGCTGTACGGGCCGATCGCTTGCGGCGCGTCGGCGGTGCGGATGACCTCGCGGGAGAAGGCGAACGGGTCGGAGTTCATGCCGTGCAAGGCTCGCGCAAAGCCGACCCGTCCGCAACGCGTCCGCGCACGCTGCGCTGCTGCCGATTCGCCCCGCACGTGCGACCCTGGACGCGGATGCCAGGGACCCCGCAGTTCCCCTACGACCCGGCCGGCATGGTCCGCTGGTACTCGCCGCTGCAGCTGTTGCAGACCGGGCGTCAGGTGTGGACCTCGACGCTGCTCGGCCTCGACTTCGACCGCCGGCAGATCGACCCGCGCACCAGCGAGACCTACGCCCTCTTCGACCTCACGACCCGTACGCTCGCCGACGGTACCATCGTGCCGCGCGAGGAGATCGTGCTCGACTACATCTCGGACACCGGCGACGGCTGGAACCCGACCTACGCGATCGCGTATACCGCCACGCGCCCGACCCTCGAGCTGCGCGCGCCCGATGGCACGCTGCACACGACTCGTCGCGGCGAGCTGCTGGTGTTCGGCGGCGACGAGGTCTATCCGACGCCGAGCCGCGCCGCGTACGAGCAGCGGCTCGTCATGCCCTACCACGCCGCGATGGGCTGGACCGAGCGCGACCACCCGGTCCTGTTTGCCATTCCAGGCAACCACGACTGGTACGACAACCTCGCCGCGTTCACGCGCCTGTTCACCGAGAAGCAGTGGTTCTGCGGCTGGCGCCTCGGCCAGCGCCGGTCTTACTTCGCCGCCCGCCTGCCGCACGACTGGTACGTGATCGGCGTCGACACCCAGCTCGGCGCCGACCTCGACGCCACCCAGGTCGCCTACTTCACCAACATCGCCGCGAAGATGGCCCCCGACGCCAACGTGATCCTGTGCACCGCCGAGCCGCACTGGGTCCATGAGCACGAGGTCGACCCCGACCTGCGCGAGCGCCTGCGTCGCGACAGCAACCTCGTGTTCCTCGAGGAGACGATCTTCAAGGGCAAGGTCCGCCTCAACCTCTCCGGCGACTTCCACCACTACCGCCGCCACTCGAGCCTCGACGAGCGCAGCCACAAGATCACCAGCGGCAGCGGCGGCGCGTTCCTCCACCCGACCCATAACTTTCGCCAGGACGCCCTGCCGACCGGCCACACGCTGCGCGCCAGCTACCCCGACGTCGCCACCTCGCGGCGCCTGGCTTACAAGAATCTGCTGTTCATCCGCTACAGCCCGACCTTCGGCGCCATGACCGGTCTGCTGTATCTGCTGGTCGGCTGGAACATCCTCGGCAGCCTGCGCGGGTTCCAGATCGGCGGCTTCGGGGCGACCCTCGAGGAGACCATGGTCGCCGCTCTGAGCTCGCCCTCCGCGTTCACCACGATCATGCTCGCGCTGCTCGGCTTTTGCGTGTTCACCGACACCCGCAAGACCTGGTACCGGTTCGCGGGCGGCCTCGGTCACGCGTGCGCGCACCTCGGTGCCGCCATCATGATCGGCTGGCTCATGAGCCAGGCCGCGATCGCAGCCGGGTGGCCATTTGGCGGCCTGCGTCACCTCAGCGCGACGCTGGTGGCCCTGTTCCTCGGCGGCTGGATCTTCGGCGCGCTGATCATGGGCTGCTATCTCCTGATCTCGATCAACATGTTCGGCCGCCACTACAACGAGGCCTTTAGCGGCCTGAGCCTGCAGGACTACAAGCAGTTCCTGCGCATCGTCGTCGGCCCCGACGGCGACCTGACGATCTACCCGATCGGCATCGACCGCGTGCCCCGGCGCTGGCGCGAGATCACGGACGCCCCGCGCGACCAGCCCCGCTTCGTACCCGCAGACGACGACGCCCCGAACCGACCGCGCCTGCTAGAGGCCCCGATCGTCGTCAAGGCCCGCACGTAGCCCCGCGTCGGCTGCGCACGCCATGCCCGGGGCCCGCGAGACGCCGCAGAGGCAGGCCGCACGGCGCTCCCGGACCGAGGTTGACGCGCGCCGCGTGCCACCCCGATACTGCCGCGCTCAGGAGTCAGCACCATGGATGAACTCGTCAAGCAGATCGTAAGCAAGACCGGCATCTCCGAGACCCAGGCGCGCGGCGCCGCGGAGACCGTCGTCGGCTTCCTCAAGGGCAAGCTCCCCGACGCCATCGGCAGTCACCTCGACTCGGCGCTCAGCTCGGCCGCGGGTGCCCTCGGCGGCGTCGACCTCGGCAGCGTCACGGCAGGCCTCGGCGGCCTGTTCGGCAAGAAGTAAACCCGCGCCCTCATCATCCTTTCATCCTTTCATCCTTTCAT
>JAYUXQ010001107.1:0-7299 GCA_043752905.1 Nannocystis sp.
CTCGGCTCCGGGCGCGGCGAGCTGCGCCGCGAACGTCCTGAGCATGCGCGCGTCGATGCAGATGGCCTCCTTGTTGCCGGCCTCGTGCGCACGCCGGTAATAGCGGTGGGCGTCGAACGCGAACACCGAGCGGCTCGCCAGGCTCGCGGCGGTCTCGAATGCCTTGCGGCACTCATCCGCGGCTGCGGCATAAGCCACGGCCGGCCCGACCTCCGCGGTCGGGGCGGCGTCGGCGAGCGCCTGGCAGGCGGCCTCGTGCTCACGCCAGGGTTCGGCCGGGCCGGGGGGCTCCGGTGTGGCCAGGGCAAGGACGACATACACGGCGGCGAGGGGCGACCACCGCCCACGGCCGCGACCGCAAGCAGCCCAGGGCGAATCTGCCGCTACCTCCTGCGCCCGCCCTTCGCCCACGACGCCGTCACGGCGCTCCCCGGCGGCCGCGTCCGCGTCTCCTTCAAGGCCCCTTGGCGTAGCGGCACCGCCCACGCCGATGGTACTCGTCTCGTCACGCAGAGGGGGAATGCTGGTGAGAAACTCAGCCGGCCAGAGGGGGAATGCCGGTGAGAAACTCGAGCCCGGCCAGGGGGGAATGGTCCTGAGAAACTGGCCGCCCAGAGGGGGAATGCTGGTGAGAAATTTCGCTCACCGGGGGGAATGCTGGTGAAAACTGACACCCAGCCCGGGCTGTGGGCCACGGCGATCCCCGTGCGCTGAGGCAGCGTGGACAAGGGGCGCGGGCGCGCCCTCGCCAACGCGCTGCAATGAACACCGCGGCAATCGCTCACCGCCCGCGCCCTTTCGTCGTGGCCGGACGCGCTATTCCACGCACCCCGTGCGCGACCAGTCGCTCAGATCAGTGGACAACGCCACCGTCTCACCGCGCTCCTCGTCGCCGGGCGCGTTCGCGCGCCATCCTTTATTGACAGCTGCGGGCGCTACAGCGACCCTCAAACGAAGTTGCGTCGATCTCGCGTATCCCTGCCCTGTCCGCTGTTGGCCGCCCCTGCGCTTGCAGGCGTGCCGGGTCGTCTCGCGCGGCCGACTTTCACCAATGCTCGCCACCGGCGCACGCCAGGGCTGGTCAAACAGTGCATCTCATCCGCAAGCGGTATACGAGCAGCCCCGAGCGGCCCGACCACGAGCACCATGGGTGACGCGCACAGCGCCAGCAGCACCGGGTCCTCGGGCGACATGTGTACATTATATCATGAATACAGACACGAAGCGCATTCATACGTCCACGATACACCCCACGCACGGCACCCCGGCGCCGCCGCGACATCGCGTGGCGATCCTCGGGGGCGGGCTGTCCGGCCTCACCGCTGCCCACGAGCTGTCGCGAACCCCAGCGCTGCAGCGCCGCTTCGAGGTGACGGTCTACCAGATGGGTTTTCGTCTCGGCGGAAAGCTGGCGAGCAGCCGCAACGTCGAGCAGTTCCACCGCAACGAGGAGCATGGCCTTCATGTGTGGTTCGGCTTCTACGAGAATGCGTTTCGCCTCGCGCGGGAGGTGTATGACCGCTGGGATAGGCCTCCGGCATGCCCTTACCAGAGCGTCTGGCACGCGTTCGAGCCGCAACACTACGCCCCCTTCGGGCGTCGCATTGACGACTCGTTCGGCGCCTGGCAGGCCCTGCACCCGCGCAGCGCCGGCAAACCCGGTGACGGCTCGACGCTGCCGGGCGGATGGGAGGCGCTCTCGCGGGTGGTCGACGCGATCCGGGCCGGCTCGACGGCGCTGCTCGCCGAGTTCGAGTTTCGGCTGCCAGCCGGCGCCCCTCGCCTGCTGCGCTGGCTCGCTCGCTTCGGGCTCCCTGACGCACCGGACGGGACGGTCACGCTACAGGCCGTGGTCGACCGGACGCTCGCGCTCGTCGCAGGGCGACTGGCCACGGGTGCTCGCGCCCCTGGCGGCTTCCTTACGTTGCCGGTCGCTGCCCGTCTCGACGACCTGCTCACCGGCCTGCAGGAGCACGTGCTGCCGCGGGTGCGGCGTTGGACCGGCGGCAACGCGGCCCTGCTGCACCATCTTCATGACTCCTTGGACTTCTTCGTGGGTCTGCTGCGCGGCGTGCTCTCCCCGCGCTTCGGTGTGTATCAGGACGGTGATCTCGATCGGCTCAACCACCTTGAGCTGCGCGCCTGGCTGGCGGCGGCCGGCGTCACCGAGGAGACGCTCGACCGCGGCGTATTGGTGAAGGCTGCCCGCGACGCGTTCTTTCAATATACCTGTGGTGACCCGAAGCAGCCCGCCTTCGAGGCGGGCACCGCGGCGCGCATCTATCTACGCATGTTCTTCCTGCACCGCGGGGCCGCGTTCTATCTGTTGAATGGTGGCATGGGTGAAGTGTTGATCGCCCCGCTCTACGACGTGCTCCGCGCCCAAGGCGTGCGCTTCAAGCTATTCCACCGCATCGAGCGGCTGGAACTCGCTGCCAGCGGTCGACGGGTCGTCCGGATCCATGCGGCGCGGCAGGCCGAGCCGCTCGCCGGCTATGAGCCCACATTCATCTACAAGGGGCTGCGGTGCTGGCCGTCCGAGCCCGACTGGGGGCAGTTGCATGACGGCGAGCAGCTGCGCCAGGCGGGCGTCGACTTTGAGTCACGCTTTTCGTCGCGCGACCATGAACGCCCGGTGCTGCTCGAGGACGGCCTTCACTTCGACGACATCATCCTCGCGCTCCCGCTCGGCACGCTCAGCGAGCGGGGCGGCGCGCCGTCGCCGATCGCCGAGATCGCAGACCGACATCCGCCACTGCGAAGTGCGCTCGATGGCATTAACCTCGCGCCGAGCCTCGCGGCCCAGCTGTGGCTGACGAGCTCGCCGACCGCCGCATGGCTGGCGCCGCGCGCCTCCATGCTGTCGTGGGCCGAGCCGCTGTGCATCTGGTCCGACATGACACCGGTGCTCGCACACGAGGGCTGGGAGTCGGCCGCCTCCGCACCCGCGGCGACGATCTATTTCTGCGGCGCCTTCGCCAGCGACGTGCCAAAGCTCGCGTCGAAAGACTGTGCCGGCAGGGCTCAGGCGCTCCACGGAGCGCGCGAGGCGATCCGCGTGCAGCTTGAGCTGCACGGACCGACGTTGTGGCCCCACGCCCGAACACGCGCGGGCCACTTCGACTGGGAACTGCTCCATGACCCCGGCGGCGGAAAGGGAGCCGCGCGCCTCGAGGCCCAGTACATCCGGCTCAACGCGGAGCCGACGGATCTATGCGACGGTGCCGCCCCGAACACCTCGCGACTGCGTCTTGAGGCGCACGAGAGCGGCGTCGACAACCTCGCGCTCGCCAGCACGTGGATCCGCAATGGCATCAACTCCGCCTGTGTCGAAGCCGCGGTCATGTCCGGCATGCTCGCTGCCCACGCGGTGCGCGGCCAAGGTCGGGAGATCATCGGTGACCGATTCCTGGCGGCGTCCGGCGTGCCGGGGACCTTGCCCGCGCGACCTGCGTGGCACGAGCTCATGGAGGACCGGCCATGAACACGATGATCGATCGCTTCGCCGGGCTGGACACCGCGGTCGCGCAGTCGGAGACGATCGCGCTCGCGCCCGGCGAAGTGCGCGTCCTTGCGGCTGATGAGGTGCTGCTGCTGACCGCGGGTGAGCTCCTGTTGCATCGATCGGAGCGACTCCTCGATGTGCTCGAGGCGCCGGCCGTGCTCGGACTCGCCGAGGCGCTCGCGGGAGTGTCGGTCGCGGGACGGGTGCGGGCCCGCGGCACCGCGTCGCTGGTTCGCATCGCCGGCGATGACCTTCGAGCCGCGATGCTCAGTGACACCGCACTGCGCCATCAAGTCGCTACCCACCTCGCGCGCGCCGTGGTCGGCGGCGAACGAGCGCGCCTCGAGCTACTGGCCTCGCATGACGACTTCTTCCCGGCCCAGCCGGGCGGCCTGCTGCTGCCGGGACCCTACAGGTTCGGCCCCTATCGAGCGCTTCAGCTGGTCATGGAGGCTGCGCCCGGTCAGCTCGACGTGCTGCTGCCCGAGGGACTCGCACGCGCCCCCGGCCTCGGCGGGCGCTACCTCGTGGTCGTCAACGACATCGAGAATTGCGTATGCGAGCACCCGACCAGCGACCGCCGCGCGCACGCCTATCGCGAGGTGGTGCCATTCATCCCCTGTGTCGCGCGCAATGGTTTGCTGGGTCTGTATACCCCTGAGGTGTACCCAGGCGCTTACATGCCGATCCTTCTCGGTCGCGAGGTTTATGGCTTCCCGAAGCGGCTCGCGCGGGTCCATCTGGGCGTTCACCGGGTCGACTTGCTGGTCGACCACGACGTGCTGCTGCACGCGCGCTGGACCGACGAGATCGCGGTGCCGGCTTCCGGCTTCGTCGAGGCGCTGGCGCGGGCCCTATTGCCCGCGGGGGCCGCCGCTGCGCCGCTGGCCCGGCTACTCGGAGGCTTTACGGGGCTGGCCGGGGCCATGGGTGCCGATGCGTCCGCGTTGACCTCGCGGGTGTTCGTTCGCAAGCGCATCCGCGCGGCGGACTCTCTCGAGCTCGACCGCCACGCGATCGACGAGCTCGTCGAGGTTCCGTTCGCGGTGTTCCATGTCGGCGCGCTCGCCCGCCTCGAGGGCGTCCACGCCGAAGTGGGAGCCGCGGGGCGCGTGTTCCCGGGGAGAGTCTTGGCCGGCTTCTCCTGCACGATCGGGTTTCGTATGGAAAAGGGTCGCGTGGTCCGCGACTATCGAGAGATCCCCGCGCGACGCGGCCTCCTCACACGGCTGGCAGGGTCATGGGCGCGGTGAACCGACCGGGCAAGCTGCGCGTGGCCGTACTCGGGGGCGGCTGCGCCGGCGTGACCGCGGCGTTCCGCCTCAGCGACACGCCCGAGAAGCGCGCCCGCTTCACCGTGACGATCTACCAGCAGGGCTTTCGCCTCGGCGGCAAGGGAGCAACCGGGCGCAACCCGGCGGCCGGGCTGCGCATCGAGGAGCACGGCCTCCACGTGTGGATGGGCTTCTATCACCACGCGTTCGCGCTGGTTCGCGACGCGTACATGGCCTGGGATGCGCCGGCTGGCGCGCCGTATCGCCGGGTCGAAGAGGTGTTCGCGCCATGCTCGCGCGTCTCCTTTGTGGATCACGACGACGCCGGTGCGATCGATCCGTGGATCCTCGACCTGCCACCGCGGCCCGGTCGCCCGTGGGACCACGCGTCCACGAGTATTCCGGACGCGGCTGCCGTCGTTGCGCTCGCAAGCTGGGCCGCCCGCATGGCCTGGGATGCCGCGTCGTGGACTGCGCGCGCCCCCACACGCGCTGGGAGACGCGCCTGGTTACTGTCCCGCCTTCTCGCTGCCGCCGCTCGCGGACTCGCCGTCGACGTGTTGCCCGCGGGGCCGGAGGGCTTCGATCGCATCGATTCATATGACCTCCGCGCGTGGCTGATCCGTCATGGCGCCGCGCCGGAAGTGGCTGACGCTCCGCCGATCCGCGCGTTCTACGACCTCGCGTTCGCCTACCCCGGGGGTCGGTCCGGCCCGGGGCTCGGCCAAGTCGCCGCCGGCGCCGCCCTGCGTAGCCTGATCCGCATGCTGTTCACCTACCGCGGCGCGCCGTTCTGGAAGATGCGGCTCGGCATGGGCGACACCGTATTCGCGCCGCTCCTGGGGGTGCTCGAGCAGCGCGGCGTACGGGTCGCCTGGTTTCACCGACTCGAGCGGATGCGAGTCGAGCGGGGCGCCGTCGCGGCGATCGACTTCACCCGCCAGGCCCGTACGCGCGGCGACTACCGACCCTTTGTGCACGTGCGTGGTCATCCCTGTTGGCCCGACACGCCGCAGTGGGATCAGCTCGAGGACGGCGACGCTGCGCGGCGGCGCGGCGACGACTATGAGGCATCGACCTGCAGCTGGGGCGAGCCGCTCCGACTGCGCCGCGGCCACGACTACGATATCGCCATCTTGGCGATCCCCGTCGACGCTCACCACCGCGTCGCTGCCGACCTCATCGCCGCGAGCCCGGCCTGGGGGGCGATGGTCGCCAACACCCACACGGTAGCCACCGCGGCGATGCAGATGTGGCTCACGGCTCCCCTGGCAGCCCTCGGCCTCCGAGGCGCGCCTGCGATCATCACGGGATTCGAAGCTCCGTTTCGTTCGATGGCCGACCTCGGCGAGGTGCTGCCGGCCGAAGACTGGCAGGGTGAAGCGCAGCCGCGCGGTCTCCTCTATCTGTGTGACGTCTGGCCGGACGACGGCCCCCCTGCGCCGCACGACATCAGCACTTTACTTACCGAGGTCTCACGCCGACTCGATCGGCTGCTGGAGCTGTTTCCCGGCGCCGCCCGGCACGGCAGCTTCGACCACTCCCTGCTCGTCGCCTCTTGCACCGACGACCCCGCCCAGCGCCTGGCACAGCAATACTTTCGCATCAACAGCGACCTCTCGCAGCGTTATATCCTGACCTTACCAGGCACCACAAAGCATCGGCTCGCACCCGACGACGCCGGCTTCGACGGCCTGTTCCTCGCGGGCGACTGGACGCGTACCAGCATCAACGGCGGCAGCGTTGAGGCCGCCGTGGAATCCGGGCAACTGGCCGCCGACGCGATCGTCGCTCGCCATGGCTGAGCATGCGCCAGGTGAGGCTCGGGCCCTCGGCCTGAAGTCCCTCCAGGGTTTAGTCAGGCTGCGCGGTGAGAGCCCGGGAGCGGGTCACGTTGTGAGAAGTGGCCGCGGGCGGGGTAAACCAGGAACCTCCCCGCCCGCGACCGTGATGAAAACTGTACACGAGGTCCGGGCGCGCGGAGAGCACGTGCGTCGCCGGGTCGTAGTCGTACCAGAGACCGAAGGCGTAACCGGGCATCGTCTCCTGCATCGCGGTCTCGGGGTCGCGGCCGAGGGCGCGGCGTTGCTGGTGGACCACGTGCTGCCGGCGGTGGGTTATCGGCAGTGGGTGCTGTCGTTCCCGGGCCCGCTGGCGGTGCGCCTGGGCTACGACGCGCCGCTGCTGGCGGCCATCGCCGGGCGGCTGGCGCGGGCGGTGATGCAGGACATGCGGCGCAGCGTGAAGCAGCAGCATGGCCTGGCGTCGGTCGCGTCCTTGTACGCGGGCGTGGTCACGGTCGTGCAGCGCTTGCGCAGCGACCTCGGCCTCTACGTTCACCTCCACTGCCTGGTCACCGCCGACATGGACGCCCACCCGTTCCTCGCCCGCCTCTGCGCCATGGTCGCGCCCCCCGGCTTTTACATGACCCGCTACTACGGCGTGTTCGCCTGCCACCATCGCCTGCGCGAGCACGTCATCCCCAAGCCCGCCGCACCGCCGCCGCCACAGCTCGCGCTG
>JAYUXQ010001108.1:0-2946 GCA_043752905.1 Nannocystis sp.
CCCGAGTCGCCGACGAGCACGAAGCGGCGCCGCGGGAACTGTCTCAAGAGGCCCGCAAGGATCGGCTGCTTGTAGCTGACGGGGTCCTGGAACAGCGACAGGAAGCTCGAGTCCTTCCAGCGAAATTGTTTGAGGTGCAGGCTGCCCTGCGGGAACTTCTCGCGCCTGAAAAAACCGTCGATCGGGTCAAAGAGCTGCCATGGGCTCGCGGACACGTAGTGGAACGCGGCGCCGGCCTGCGCCCAGCGGCGGTACGCGTCGGCCATGCCGGGGACCGGCTCGAATTCCTGCAAAAATGTGTGCGCGAGCAGCTTCTTCTTGTCGCGCACCTCGCTGATCTTCACGGTGTCGTCGATGTCGGAGACAACCGAGGTGCCGGTGTCCGCGAGCAGGACCGCCACGCCGCTAAAATACCGCAGATCATTTTTGCGGGGGATGACATCGATCGCCACGATGCCGGCCGCGTCGGGCACCAGGCCCTCGGCGGGGACTTTTAGATCCGTGTGGCTGTGGCCGTCGAAGCCGGTGCTGGCGAGCTCGTACTCCTGACCGCCGATGCGCACCAGCAACGACTTGCTGGACTCGTTGTCGACCAGGAAGGCTCTGGCTCTCGTCCGGAAGATGTCGGTCGAGCCGGCGTCCTCGGGCAGGTCCAGCGCCTTGCGCAGCGCCTCGATCGTGGCCGTGCGGCCTGGCGAGTCGTATTCCGGTTCGTAGACCCAGGCGTGCACGCGCACGGACCACAGCGCGCCGTCGCGGCGCCCGATCGCCGGGAACACGCGCGCGTCCTCGTCGGTCTTGAGGTTCGAGGTGCGACCGCTCGCGGACGGCGCGGGCGTCGTCGGCGTGACGGTCGGCGCAGGTGGCTCGGCGACCGCCGGCCCGGTGACCACGAGGCCGCCAGCGGGCGCCGGCGGGCCGCGATCGCAGGCCAGTAGAGCGATCGGCAGGAGGTAGTGACGCACCGCGCCAGGATATACGCGATCTCGGAGCCGTGGTGGCTCGCGGGCGTCCGTGTCGACCCGGGGCCGGTTGGCTCCGCGGGCGACGACCTGTCCCCGAAGCCAGGTGATCGACGGCGAGCGCGGCGCGATCACGCCCGGCGAGGCGGGTTCGCACGCGTCGCGGCGCCGTGAAGGCCCGTTGATCTTTGTCGGCGGTTGCTGCTAAGTGGAGGTCTCGCGGCGATGCTCGTCGGCGGGGTGGCGGCAATGGTGGGTGGGAGGCGAGCGATGCGATTCGTGCGATCGATGCGATGTGAGATCATGGTGGGCCTGGGCCTGGCGGCGACGAGCGCGTGGCTGATGCCGGGCTGCGGCGGCGACGAGACGACCAGCAGCGCGAGCGCGAGCGGCTCGTCGAGCTCCGGCGACGGCGCCCAGACGACGACCGGGACGCCGACCACCGAGCCGGACACCTCCTCCGTCACCGGCGATCCGCCGACCACGGGCAACTCGGGCGCGATGACGATGGGCACGACCACCGACGATCCGATGTCGGGGTCGACCGGCGAGGACACGACCGGCACGACCGGTGAGGCGCCGTTTTGCGGCGACGGCAGCGTCGACGCCGGCGAGGACTGCGACGACGGCGACGACAATGGGCCCGGGCAGGCCTGCAACGCGATGTGCCAGGCCAGCGCCTGCGGCGACGGTGACGTCGGCCCGGGCGAGGCCTGTGACGACGGCGCCGACAACGGCGACATGAACAGCTGCAAGGCCGACTGCACCGACAACGTGTGTGGCGACGGTGCGGTCGGGCCCGGCGAGGGCTGCGACGACGGCAACCTGCTCGACGACGACGAGTGTACCAGCGAGTGCGCGCTGGCCACCTGCGGCGACGGCAAGGTGGCCGCGACCGAGCAGTGTGACGACGGCAACCCCGACAACACCGACGCCTGCACGGACGCGTGCACCAACGCGGCGTGCAGCGACGGCTTCGTGCAGGCGGGCGTCGGCGAGGAGTGCGACGCGGGCCCCGACAACTCTGACAACGCCGCGTGCACGACCGCGTGCACGGCCAACGTGTGCGGCGACGGTGCCGTGTGGAACACCGGCGACGGCGCGGAGGCGTGCGACGAGGGCGGCGAGAACGGCCCGGGCAAGCAGTGCAATACCGAGTGCCTGCTCAACGTCTGCGGCGACGGCGACCTCGGCCCGGACGAGCAGTGCGACGACGGCAACACGGCGCCGGCGGACGGCTGCTCGGCGGCCTGCAAGCTCGAGCAGTGCGGCAACTTCATCCTCGACCCGGGCGAGCAGTGCGATGACGGCAAGAACGGCGACAACGACGACGCCTGCACCGACGCGTGCAAGACCCCGGTGTGCGGCGACGGCCTGCTGCAGATGAACATCGGCGAGCAGTGCGACCTCGGCGGTGAGAACAGCAATGGCGGCGCGTGCACGCTCGCGTGCAAGACGGCGACCTGCGGCGACAGCCTGATCCAGCAAAACGTCGAGCAGTGCGACGACGGCCCCAACAACGGCGCCGGCAAGGCCTGCAACGCGGCCTGCAAGTCCAACGTCTGCGGCGACGGCGACAAGGGCCCCGGCGAGGCCTGCGACGACGGCAACCAGAGCAACGACGACGCCTGCACCAACGTCTGCAAGCTGGCGACCTGCGGCGACGGCTTCAAGCAGCCCGGCGAGGCCTGCGACCTCGGGGCCAACAACAGCAACACCGGCGCGTGCACGCTCGCGTGTAAGCTCCCGCTGTGCGGCGACACCTTCCTGCAGATGAGCAACATGGAGGAGTGCGACGACGGCAACATGTCGAACACGGACGCCTGCGTCGGCGCGTGCAAGACCTCCAAGTGCGGCGACAGCTTCACGCAGCAGGGCGTCGAGGGCTGCGACGACGGCAACGCTGTCAACACCGACACCTGCCTCAACACCTGCAAGGCGGCGGCGTGCGGCGACCTCGTGATCCAGGCCGGGGTCGAGCAGT
>JAYUXQ010001109.1:0-2945 GCA_043752905.1 Nannocystis sp.
TGGCGCCCCTGAAGCCGGAGCCGGCGCCGGTCCCGGCTCCCGCGTGCACCCGCACGCCAGCGACAGCAACAACGCAGCGCGACTCGGCCAGCGGTGCACGTCGTCGAGGATACGGGTCGCACGGCCACGAGTGAAGCGAATTCGCCGGATGCCGCCACAACCTGGCTAAAGAGACATGTCCTGCCAGACCCGCGCCCGCGCGCCCGCTGCAACCTCTTCGCGCCGGTCCGGCCTCGCCGTGGTTGACATCGATGGCCCCATCATGGTGCGCTGATCCCCCGCGTAGAAGCTGGCCAAAGATCCCATGCAGCAGCAGCCGGCTCGAATTTCAATCCGTACGCCCCTCCCACCGCCGACATCCATCAGGGCGTCCAGGCTGGCCAGCACGGGCAGTATGTCCTGGCCGAACGCGGCACGCGCCTCGGCGCCGTGCTGATCGACCGCCTGCTCGCGGTCGCCGCGGCGCTGCCCGCCGGCGCCGTCCTGGGCTTCATGATGTACGCCAGCAAGGGCAACGTGAGCCGCGGCGAGAGCGAGCTGATGTTCTACGGGCTCATCGGTCTCATCGCGCTGATGGTCCTCGCGTTCATGGGATACCAGTGGTACCTGATCGCGACCACCGGTCAGTCGCTGGCCAAGCGCTGAATGGGCAGCAAGATCGTGCGCCTCGATGGTTCGCCGGTCGGCTTCGTGCACGGCGTCATGCTGCGCGGCTGGGTCGTCGGCGCGCTGTCCAACATCCCGGTGCTCGGCGCGCTCGTCGGCCTCGTCGGCCTCGTCAACCCGCTGATGATGATGACCACATCGCCGGCACCCGCGTGATCGTGGCCCCTGCTGCATGACCCAGGCACGCGAGACCCGGGGGAGCGCTCGCCAGGCCCCCGCCCGCTCGACACCGTCGCCGAGATCGAGACCCCCCCGAGCACATCCGCTTTCGCTACCAGCTCGCAGGGCCGGCGCGCCGCATGATGGCGTACCTCATCGACCTTATCGTACGACATGGTCGCCGGCACCGTCGTCGTCGTCGAGGACACCGGCCGCCTCGGCCATGGCCTCCAGATCCAGCCGCCGCCGTCCGCCGCCGAGCTCGCCGCCCTGCCCGCGCGACCGAAGCTCAGCGCCGCCGACCTCGAAGCGTTCGCGCCAGCTCATGACAGGTCCTCCTCGTCGTCCAGGTCGTCGCCGTAGCCGTCGACGAGCTCGCGGTACTCATCGGTGATGTAGTCGAGCGGCCCCTTGAGCGTGCGCAGCGGGGCGGGCTCAGGCTGCGGCAGGGCCCGGCGGCGGCGCTTGTTGTTGGCGAGGCGATCGAGCGGGTGGGCCTCGCAGACGCACACTGTCCTTCGAGCCAAGTTACCCGCTATTGTTGCTGAGTCCATCACGGTTCCCCATCGTCTGTCAAGAGATTTTTACCGCTCGTCTGCCGTTCGTCTGTGCTAAATTTTGGACATGACAAATCAATCATTCGTCCATCGTTATACCAATCCAGCGACTTCGGGGGATCTCGCATTTTGCGCAGTGTGCGCAGAAAAACAACGGGCGCCACTAATTAAACACGAGCCTACAACAATCACCTGCCAGATCTGCGAGAGAAAATATGAGGGCATTTGGCTTCGCTGGCGCCGCGAACTCGCCCAACAGGACTCGCCAATCTCGCCGCCACCGTCCATCGATGTACTCAAAACACTCGCTGACGACGCTAAGCTTAGCTACGATAAAATCTCGCTCGAACATGGAGACCTTGATACCTATATTATCTTTCAGGAGACCCGCAGGGTCGCGTACCCTTGCCTCCGCCACGACCTCGTCAATGAGCGCAGCGGAATGTCGCAATGGCGACCAGCTCTGGCCGCATGCAAGTGGTTTATGCCAGCATTTATCACTGGGGCTGAGCTCGACCATTGGAGTCAGCTGCTCCGGTGCCCGGACGACGAGCGAGAGACGAAATTTGAGAGTCTTATGCATGAGATGTATACGCCGCGGCGCCAGGTGCGCTCGCTTTGTACGTATCATGACCGAGCAGAATTATCGACGCCCTAAAGGCGGCCCATTTCGGACTTTACTATGCTTCAACACCGACCTTGGTCGCGGTTGTAGAAGGTGTCTTGCGAGCGATGGAGGCGACTCTCGGGCTAAGCCCAGTGAGAAACGAGGCTCGCGCGCTCATCGCACGTGTGTTCGAGGCCGCACACCGAAAGATGCGAGCATACAGCGGATTCGGGATCGATCCCATTCATTGGATCCCTGAGGATTATACATCACTAGAGTTCCTTGCGCGGCTCCACCACAAATTTCTATCGCATCTATTGTTCAAGGACTTCCTCCTTACTCAACTCTTCGCCAAGACCGAAGATGTGGCGTCTGACCAACAAGGCACCATAAGCCCGCGTATCATCAACAGGCCTGCCATCATGCATGGACTCACTCCGCCCCGAGGCATCGCACTCGATACCATCAAACTGCTCGGAGTGCTCGACGGGCTTGCTCAGATTATTGGCTACGTCACGGATCAAGGTTTCACTCTCTACGGGGTTCTGGATGGGGCCCGCGATGCAAACGGAGGCGTCGTCCACGAACCGGGGTCTTCTATCGACACCGTAACTGGCCTCCTGGCGATGCTTGGTGCCACGAAGGATGGGCCAAATTGGACCGCAGTCGATGGTCGGGCGTCTCAGATTCTGGAAAGCATCGCTGCTAGCGGCACCGTGATTAGGCCCCCGGTGAATGGGACATAGCGTGGATCGCCCGGCAGCATCATGCGACCTTCGGGGCAGGTCCCACATTGTCGCTTAGCAGGGCAGCGATCGCCTCCAGGCTCAGCCCTTTCGCCCGTTGAGCCTTGATCCACGCGGTTAAGAAGTTTCAGGCGGGAATTCTGCCGGCGGGTCGAGTACCAGAGAGGCGATGGTCCACGGACGCGGGCCGTTTGGTGAAGCTGGAGCGCG
>JAYUXQ010001110.1:0-7285 GCA_043752905.1 Nannocystis sp.
GCCGTCCAGCACCGGCGCGCTCGCGTCCTCGGAGACGGGCTCGAGCGGTGCGACGCCGACGACCGGCGACACCACCCCGACGGGCTCGAGCGGCGACGCATCGAGCACCGGGGACGCGCCGACCGGCGAGGTCGAGGGTTGCGACGGTGCAACGTTGTTACCTGTCCCTGCGGACAGCTCGCTCGCGGGGCCGTGGCCGGTGGGGGTGAAGACGGTGATGGTGGGTGGCTTGACGGTGGAGGTCTGGTACCCGGGCACGCCCGGCAGCGAGGCTGGCATCGAGCCGCGGCGCTACGACATCCGCGGGTCGCTGCCCGACAGCGAGAAGCTCAAGGTGCCCGACGCGAAGACCCCGTGGCAGGACTGCGACTGTTATGCAGATGTCCCGCTGGATGCGGCGCACGGTCCGTATCCGGCGGTGGTCTTCGTGCACGGGACGGCGGGCTTTCGGGCGCAGTCGCTCGAGCACGTGACGCACTGGGCGAGCCGCGGCTTCGTGGTGCTGGCGGCCGACCATCCGGGTTTGTGGCTCGCGGACCTGCTCGGGCAGCTATGCGGCCAGCCGGCGGTCCCCCAGCACCTCGCGGCGGACATTGCGACGCTCGTCGCGGCGATCGAGGCGCCAGCGGGCGAGCTCGAGTTCCTCGCGGGTCACCTCGATGGCGCGCGGATCGGGATGGCGGGGCACAGCGCGGGCGGCGGGGCCATTGCGAACTCGGGTGACGTCGCGCAGGTGCTGATCCCGATGGCCGCGGGCGGCGTGACGGCCGGCGCGGCGCTCCGCTCGACGCTGGTGCTCGGGGCCCAGTCGGACCAGATCGTCGACTACGGCAGCCAGCAGAGCGGGTACGCGTCGTCGCCCGCGCCGAAGCGACTGGTCGGGATCAGCAACGCGGGTCACCTCGCGTTCTCCAGCCTGTGCTCGCTGGCCAACGCGGACGGCCAGGACTTCGTCGAGATCGCCGGGGAGTTCGAGATCTGCGGGGCGCAGTTCGCCAGCGCCCTGTTCGACTGCGTGGATACCTACACCCCGGACGCGACCAGCTGGGCGATCACCAACTACGCGACCTCCGCCGTGCTCGAGGAGGCGCTGCATTGCACGAGCAATGGCGACGCCTTCGCCGGCATCATGGCGAAATTCCCGGAGGTCGGCGAGGTGCTCGAGGAGAAGTAAATCAGCCCTCGATCTCGTAGGTCTTGCGGAACACCCATGCGAACAGCCGCCAGGGCAGCAGTTTCTTGAGGGCGATCGACGAGCGTTGCAGCGGCATGCCGACGACGTGGCGCAGGCGCGGGCGGGCGACCTCGAGGGCGTGGTGGACGACGCGCGCGACGTCCATCGGCGGCGGGCCGCGCTGCTCGTCGGCGATGAAGACGCCGAGAGTGCGGTCGAACTGTCTTCGATACATCGAGTCGGGGGTGGCGGCGCGCACGAGCTTGCGGTTGTCGGCGAAGCCGGTGTGAAAATCGCCGGGCTCGACGAGGACCACGTGCACGCCGGGGCCGTGCAGCTCGTGGGACAGCGCCTCGCTGAGCCCCCTCGAACTGCTGCTGGGCCTCGGCGATGCTGGTGTCCTCGACCGCGCCGGCGAAGCCGAAGCCGGCGCTATTGACGACGGCGTCGATGTGGCCTGCCTGCTCGAGGATGACGCCGATCGCGTGCTCGACGGAGGTCTCGGAGGTGACGTCCATCGGCACATACTCGAAGGGGGCGTCGGCCGGCGTCGGGGTGCGGCTGGTGGCGAACACGCGGTGGCCGCGGCGCGCGAGGTGCAGCGCGCAGGCCAGGCCGATGCCCGAGGAGGCGCCGACGACGACGACGTTCTTCATGCGTCCTCGCCGGAAGATGGATACATCGACTCGATCACCGCGGACCAGTTGCGGTCGATGTTGCGGCGCTTGAGCTTGAGGGTCGGGGTCAGCTCGTCGTTCTCCTGCATGAGGCTGCGCGGGAGCACCCGGAACTTTCGTACGTGCTCGACGCGCGCGAAGTCCAGGTTGACCTTCTCGATCCAGGTCTGCAACTCTTGCACGATCGCCGGGTGGGCGCCGTCGGCGACGTGGACCTCGCCGCCGGGTGCGTGCTCGGCCAGCCACGCGGTCGCGGCGGGCATTTGCAGGGTGAGCAGCGCGCTGAGGAACTTGCGGCGATCACCGATGACGACGGCCTCCTCGACCAGCGGGTGCTGCTTGAGCGCGGCCTCGATGTTCTTCGGGGCGATGTTCTTGCCGCCCGCGGTGATGATGATCTCCTTCTTGCGGCCGGTGATGTGCAGGTAGCCCTCGGCGTCGATCGCCCCGAGGTCGCCCGAATGTAACCACCCGTCGATGAGGGTCTCCGCGGTCGCGGCGGGGTCTTTAAAATAACCCTTGAACACGTTCTCGCCGCGTACGAGGATCTCGCCGTCCTCGCCGAGCCGGACCTCGACGCCCTTGAGCGGACGACCGACGCTGCCGAAGCGCGTAGCGCCGGGATAGTTGGTGGAGGTCGGCCCGCAGTCCTCGGACTGCCCGTAGACCTCGTGGACGACGATGTCGAGGCCGCTGAAGAACTCGAGGATCTCCTTTGCGATCGGCGCGGCGCCGGAGCTACACACCTTGACGCGGCCGAGCCCGAGGGCGGTCTTGAGCTTGCGAAACACCAGGCGCTGCGCGAGCTGATATTGCAGCCCGAGCAGCGCGGGCGGGGCCTCGCCGCGGTTGCCGTGCGCGTGCACGCGACGCGCGACGCCCATGGCCCAGGCGAGCAGGTGCTTCTTCGGGCCGGTGACCTGCGCGAGCTTGCCGTGCACGGCGGCGTGGAACTTCTCCCAGATCCGCGGGACCCCGAAGAAGATCGTCGGCTGGACCTCCTTGAGGTTATCGGGCAGTTTTTCGAGCGACTCGGCGAAGTAGACCTGGTTACCGAGCACGACCGGTCCGTACATCGAGATCAGCTGCTCGGCGATGTGTGACAGCGGCAAGTACGACAGCATCGAATCTGACGACGTGAATGCCATGAGGGACGAGATCGTGTCGGTGGTCCACAGCACACTGCGATGGCTGAGCATCACCGCCTTGGGCGGTCCGGTGGTGCCGGAGGTATAGATATAGGTGGCGGTCGCGTCCTCGGAGACCTCGCGCAGGCGGGCGTCGACGGCGGCGTCGGTGGTCGCCTCGCCGCGGGCCAGGAACTCCTCCCAGGTGAGCGCGAGCGGGTCGTCGACGCTGGACCCCTGCATGAGCACGACGTGACGCAGGTGCGGCAGACGCTCGCGCTCCTGCGCGAGCTTGGCGAACTGCGCGGCGTTCTCGACGAGCACGACGGCGGCCTCGGCGTGGTCCACGATGTATTGCACCTCCGTCGGCGAGCAGGTGGTGTAGATGCCGGCCGGCGCGGCGCCGACGGCCTGGGTGCCGATCGCAAACGTGACCCACTCGACGCGATTGAAGCCGAGGATGCAGGTCGCGTGGCCCGGCCCGACGCCGAGCGCGATCAGGGCGCGGGCGACCCTGCGGGTCAGACCCGTGTACTCGCGCCACGACAGCGAGTGCCAGGCGCCGTTCGTGCGGGTGTGCGCGGCGGGGGTGTCGGGGTGGGCGTCGCCTTGCGCGAAGAAGCGGGACGGGATGGTATCTACGGCCAAGGGCTGCCTTCCAGGGTGTGCGATCCGGACAAAAACATCTCACCAGCCGAGCTGACGCGCGGCGAGGTCCTTCATGATCTCCTCGGCGCCGCCGCCGATCGCCAGCACCTTGGTCTCGCGGAAGATCCGCTCGACCCGGGCGCCGCGCAGGTAACCGGCGCCGCCGAAGATCTGCACGCCCTCGCGGGCGCAGTGCTCGACGCAGGCGGTCGCGGCGTTCTTGAGCATGCAGATCTGGGCGATCGGCCACTCGCCGCCGTCGACCCGGCGGGCCAGGTCGTACAACCAGCAGCGCACCGGCTCGATGCGGGTCGCCATGTCGACCAGCTTGTGACGAATGACCTGCCGGGTGATCAGCGGCTTGCCGAAGGTCTCGCGCATGCGCGCGTAGGCGACCGCGTCGTCGTAACAAACCTGCGAGAACGCGACCGCCATCGCCGCGAGCGTCAGGCGCTCGCGGTTGAAGTTTTGCATGATGCCGAGGAAGCCGGCATTCTCCTCGCCGAGCAGGTTGGCCGCCGGGACCCGACACTCGTCGAAGTACAGCGCGGCGGTGTCGGAGCACCACCAGCCCATTTTTTTTAGCGGCGTCTGCGTGAAGCCGGGGGTGTCACGCTCGACGACGAGCAGCGAGATGCCGCCGAGCCCCGGCGGTCCGGTGCGCACGGCGACGGTCACGAGGTCGGCGCGCATGCCCGAGGTGATGAACATCTTCGAGCCGTGGACGATGTAATCGTCGCAGTCGCGGCGGGCGGTGGTCTTGAGGTTGGCGACGTCGGACCCGCCCGACGGCTCGGTGACGGCGAGCGCGGAGATCTTGCGCCCCGCGAGCACTTCAGGGACAAAGCGCCGCTTCTGCTCGTCGGTGCCGAGGTTGAGCACCGGCGGGAGGCCGATGCCGTGGCTAAACAGGCCGGCGATCAGCCCGCCCGAGCCGGTGCGCGCCAGCTCCTCGCACAGCGAAATGACGGAGCTGCTGTCGCCGGGGCTGCCGCCATACTCCTCCGGGAAGCCCATGCCGAGCAGGCCGAGCTCACCTGCTCGAAGGTACAGGTCGCGCGGGAACTCGCCGGCCTCCTCCCACGCCTCGATGTGCGGCATCAACTCGCGCTCGACGAAGCCTCGCAGCGTGGCTCGAAAGCTCGCGCGCTCGTCGTCCGTCATCACCACAGGCGTCATGCGCCCGGGAGGTTATCAGGGATCGGAGGTCATGGGCCGGCGCGCCAGGTGTCGGGGTGGCGGGCGTGGTGGACGATGGCGAGGACCTCGACATGTGGATCCCGGACCCGGTAGATGAGCGAGTAAGGGTAAACCGGCAGGAGAAAACGACGTACTCCTGGTGCGACCTCGGCTCACGCTGCGCGGGCCGAGACAGGATGGCCCGAGTGCTCGGCGGGGAGCCCGACATGCGCATCGGCGCAGAGTAGCTGGAGTTCAACGTCGCGCACGTCGAGGGGGCACGGCCGCCAGTTCCTCGGGGGTGGCCGGGGCGAAGATGTACGCCCGCGCCTCCTCCCAGGGGATCCCAACCTCGCGCCCCTCGTCGAGGTCCTCCGCCCGACGACGGACCTCCGCGATCCAGGCGGCCTCGATCTCGGCGAGCCGCTCCGGTGTCGGATTTGGTTCACCACCGTGGTCGATGTCAGCGAGATCGTCGGTCTCCTCGGCCGCTGGACGCGTCGCCGGAGCGCGGGTGCGGAGGTCGTCGATGAGCATGGCTCGACGCTACCACGATGGGACGGGGGCGGCCACCGGCGGGGTCTGGCGGGTCGGCGGGCGCGGCGACCTGCGGCGGCATGGGATTGTCCTTGCGGTACGCGCGTCATATCTCGCCAGAGTCCCGAAGCGGCCTCGGATGGCGCGGGTGTTCAGGCGGAGCGCCTACGCGAGGCCGAGCATGGCGCGTGCCTCGGTCGGGCTGGCGATCTCGCGGCCGGCCTGGCGAGCGCACCCGACGATCGCCTCGATGAGCTCGCCGTTGTTGCGGGCTCGATCGCCATTCGGCAAATAGAAGGTGTCCTCGAGGCCGGTGCGTAGATCGCCGCCGAGGTCCGCGGCGCGCTGATGCAGCGGCCAGACCTCCTCGCGCCCGATCGCGGTGACCTCCCAGCGGCAGCCAGGCCTGGCGTACTTGCGCAGCAGGGGCAGCAGATCGGGGTCGCAGGGCATACCGGAGGCGACGCCCATCACGAAATTATAATGAGGGTCGTGCGCGAGGCCGACGTCGACGTAGAGGCCGACCGAGCGGACGATGCCGAGGTCGAAGCACTCGAACTCGGGCGCGGTGCCGGTGGCCTTCATCGCCTGGAGCATGGCCTCGACCTTGACGACGGGATTATCGAAGAGCATCGGCGGCCAGGCCCAGGTGCCGTCGGACCTGGCCTTGAGATAGTTGAGGCTGCCGGCGTTGCAGGCGGCGATCTCGGGGCGGATCGCTTGCAAGCAGGCGATCGGTCCCGAGAGGTCCTCGCCGACCACGCCGGTGGTCATGTTGAAGATGATGTCGGGGCACTCGGCCTTGATCGCGTCGTGTACCGCCTTTGCCACCGCGGGGTCCCAGCTCGGCAGGTAGCCGAGGCCGGGCTCCTGATTTCTGAAGTGTACGTGCACGACCGAGGCGCCGGCGTCACGGGCCTGACGCGCGGCGGCGGCGAGCTCCTCCGCGGTGACGGGCACCGGGTGCTGACGCGGGTTGGTGAGCACGCCGGTGAGGGCGCAGGTGACGATCGCCTTGGTGCTGTCAGTCATGGGTCCTCGGAGAAGCGGGCTGTCGCGTCCTGGCGGTGATGGAGAAATGCTTCGATGCTTTCAGGCGACGGCGGCCTTCTTGGCGCCGCCGGCGTCGGGGTCCTCGTCGGGGGTGACGGCGAGCAGGAGGCGGCCCTGCGGGACCTGGTCGCCGGAGGCGACCTTGATCTCGGCGACGGTGCCCGAGACGCCGACCGCCAGGGCGTTCTCGATCTTCATGGCCTCGAGCACGACGAGGGTCTGACCGGGGCGCACGCGGTCGCCGACGGCGACCTTGACCTCGACGATGCGGCCGGAGGTCGGCGCGTGGAGCTTGCCGTCGCCGCCGCCGCGTTCGGCCTCGGCCTCGGCGCCGCGCGGTGCGGGCTCGGTGAACTCGCCGAGCACGCCGCGCAGCTCGAGGTGCAGTCGGCCGTCGGCGATCGTCGCGTGGGCGGTCTCCTCGACGCCATCGACGCGCACGCGGACGACGCTGCCCTCGCGGTGGAGGATCTGCGCGGTGAGAGGGTTGGGGGGCAGGAGGATCGTCGCGCCCTTGACCGGGCCGGCGAAGCCGACGCTGACGGTGCTGTCGGTGTGTAGCTCGATGCTCAGCCGCGCGAGCGTGTCACCGGCGCGTAGCTCGAGCGGGAACGAGGCCTTGCCGGCGCTGCGCCACGCGGCGTGCGGCTGGACCATGCCGAGCGAGCACCACAGGGCCGCCGCGACGGCCCACACGCGGGCGTCGGGCTCGGGGCGCGGCGGGTCCGGGAGGTGCTGCTCGAGGAAGCGAGTGGTCGCGCCGCCGGCCGCGAACACGGGGTGAGCGATGACATCGGCGAGGAATTGTTTGTTATGTACGACGCCGAGCAGCACGGTCTGCTCGAGCGCGCGGACGAGGCGGCGGCGGGCCTCGTCGCGGTTGCGGCCGT
>JAYUXQ010001111.1:0-7284 GCA_043752905.1 Nannocystis sp.
ACCGTGAGGACCAGGAGCGGGCGCCGAAGCGGGATCGCGGCGATCCTGGAGAAGATCCGTTGAGCGGGTGACGCAGCCATTGCGAGGGGCCTACCTATACCAGGATGGAGCCCGCGCCGCAGCCCAGAGGCCGGTCTTCGCGCGTGACCCGCCGCAGGCGAAAGGCCGCTGTACCGCGCTCAGGACGGTACAATCGCGGTCATGCGCCCCCTCGCACTCGCCCTCGCGCTCGCCCTCGGACCCGTCGCCGGCCTCGCGTGCGCCCATGCCGGCGGGTTCACGGCCGTCGACCGGGCCGCCATCATCGCCTTGCTGGAGGCGCAACAGACCTCGTGGAATCGCGGCGACCTCGAGGGCTTCCTGCGCGGCTACGAGCCCTCACCGGATCTCCTGTTCACCTCCGGTGGCAAGGTCTGGCGCGGGTATGCGGCCACGCGGGCCCGCTATGAGGCCCGCTATGAGGCCCGCTATGCGGCCCGCTATGAGGCCCGCTACCTCGGCTCCGACCCGAACGAGACGACCCGGGTCGACAGCACGAACAAAATGGGCCAGCTCGCGCTCACGGTGCAAGACGTCCGCGGGCTCGGCCGCGACGGCGCCGTCGTGCTCGGCCAGTGGCGCTTGACCGCCACGCCGGAGGCCGGTGAAGGGGTCTTCAGCCTGGCATTATTGCGCACGCGCGCAGGCTGGCGCATCGTCCACGATCACACCTCGATGGCGGCGCCGTGAGCCCGTGTCCGCGAAGCCAGGCCCCGACGGCGAGCGCCCGCGGAGCCGATTTCGTGGCGCTGCGCGTGGCGGGGGAGCCCCGGGACTCGACGCGCCGCATGAGCCGCCGGCCGCTTACGTCACGGGCACGACGATGCGGCCGCTGATTTTTTCGCCGCCGTCCCCAGCAGGGGTGCTGTATAGTCACCGCGTCCGGTTTTTCCAAACCTGGACTTAACGGAGTGTCTCAATGCGAATCGCGTCGGGTTCCCTGATCCTTACTATTTCCTTCATGCAGTTCGCTTGCGGTGACAACGGTGGCGGCACCACCGACACGCAGGGTCAGACCATGACCTCTGTGACGACGCTTACGACGGCGACCGATCCGACGGCCGGCAGCACCACCAACGTCGGCGCCACCGACGACCCGACCGACGGCACGGCGTCGGGGACCAGTACGTCGCCGACCACGACCGACGATTCGACCTCCGGTTCGACGACCACGCCGGTCGACCCCTCGACCACGACCGACCCGGGCACGACGACGACGACCACCACCGCCGACGAGACCACGGCGACCACGGGGATGATGCCCTGTGACGAGATCAAGGCGACCCTCAAGCCGCTCGAGCCGAACATCATGCTCGTGCTCGACAAGTCGGGCTCGATGGTCGCCAACCCGAGCGGCTTCTGGGACCACGACGCCGACCCCAACACGCCGAAGATCACGCGCTGGAACAGCCTGTACCAGGTCGTCCAGAACGTCGTCACGTCCTACAACGAAGTCATCAACTTCGGCGCCAACCTGTTCCCGTCGACGATGGCGGCGCAAAAGTATGACACCTCCGCCTGCGTCGTGAACGGCACCGTCGAGATCCCGGTCGCCCCGAAGAACAAGGACGCGATCCTCAACGGCATCCCGCAGGCCGGCGACATCAAGCTGTACGGCGGCACCCCGGCCTCGGCCGGCGTCCTCGCGGCGGTCAACCACCTCAAGACCCTCGACCCGATGATCCCGCGGGCGATCCTCCTCGTCACCGACGGCGCGGCCAACTGCGCGATGGGTGCCCAGATCCCGGGTCTGTTCGAGACCTACGACCAGAACCTGCACACGATCGTGAAGGCCGCCCTCGCGGACGACGGCATCCCGACCTACGTCGTCGGCATCGACACCAAGGATGTCGTCAGCGACAACGCGCAGGACGGCAACCCCAACGCCACCAACACCTACCAGAAGCTCAACGAGCTCGCGGTCGACGGTGGCAAGCCCAAGGACGACCCGACCGAGAAGTTCTACAACGCGGTCAACCAGATCCAGCTCAAGGCCGCCCTCGACCTCATCGCCGCCGACGCCCTCAGCTGCACGATCCCCCTCGTGACCGAGCCCGGCTTCCCGGACAAGACCAAGGTCATCGTCGGTGGCAAGGAGATCCCGATGGTCACCGACTGCGCCAGCGAGAACGGCTGGGTCTACGACAACCCGATGGGCCCGTACACCGCCGTGATCCTGTGCGGCACCGCCTGCAACGACCTCAAGGTCGCCAAGGCCGCGGACGTCGAGTACTACTGCACCGCGGGCTGATACGCCGCGAGCATTGGAAAGGCCGTGGAACGGCTGGCAGCGGATGCTGCCAGCCGTTTGCGCGTCCGGCTCGCGAAGCGCCAAGGCCGAGCGCGCCGCGATCACGTGCCACTGGCACTTACGGCGCCGACCTACTGGCAGATTCGCCAGCGCGAGGCGAGACATGTCCCAAAGGCCACCCCTGCCACCCGCACAGAGGGCATGCGACCCATCGAGACGATGCTCGCGCAGCACGCGGCTGGCGAACACGAGGCCCGCACGCGCGGGATCCGACGGGCAGGACATCCCGGCCACCCCCGAGAGCATCCCCGGACCCCGAGAGCATCCCGGACCCCGAGAGTGCATCCCGCCAGTCAGCGCCCAGTCGGCAGCGTGGCGAATGCTTCCTGAATGCGCGTGAGCCCGGTCCGCAGGCTCTCGTCGTCGGTCGCGTACGAGATCCGCAAGAAGCCCGGCGTACCGAACGCGGTCCCGGGCACCGTGGCGACGAGCTTTTGCTCGAGCAGCCAGCGCGCGAGCGCCAGGTCGTCCGTGAACTGCGTGCCCGGACCGAGGTGCCGCGAGATGTTCGCGTACAAATAGAACGCGCCGTCCGGCGGGAAGGTATCGACGCCGGGCAGCGTGGCGAGCCCCGCGAGCATGAATTCCCGGCGGCGGGTGAACGCCGCGTGCATCTCGCGGACGACCAGCTCGCAGCTCGGGTCGGTGAGGGCCGCGAGGGCCGCGACCTGCGAGGGCGTCGCGGGCCCCGAGGTCATGTGTCCCTGCAGCTTGCTCGCCGCGGCGACGATCGCGGCCGGCGCGAGCATGAAGCCGATGCGGTAGCCCGTCATCGCGAAGCTCTTCGACACGCCGTCGATGACGATGATCTGCTCGGTGATGTCCTTGAGCGCCGCGAACGCGCTCGCGTGCACGAAGTCGCCGTAGACCAGGCGACGATAGATGTCGTCGACGAGCAGCCAGCACTGTGGGGCCCTGGCGACCATCACCTCGGCGAGCGCCCTGAGCTCGGCGGCGGAGTAGCCGGTGCCGGTCGGGTTGGTCGGGTTGCCGATGACGATGAAGCGGGTGCGCGGCGTGAGGGCCGCCTCGAGGTCGGCGGGTTGCAGGCGCCAGCCGTGCTCGCGGCGGGTGCCGACGATGACCGGGGCGCCGTCGCCGAGCTTGACCATGTCGACGTAGGACACCCAGTAGGGCGCCGGGATCACGACCTCGTCGCCGGGCGAGAGGGTCACCATGAACAGGTTGGCGAGGCTGTGCTTGGCGCCGCAACTCACCAGGAGCTCGGCGCGGGACACCGGGCGGCCGTGGTATTCGGCGAGCTCGAGCGCCGCGGCGTCGCGCAGCTCCGACATGCCGCCGACGGGCGTGTAGTGGACCGGATGCGTCGCCAGGAAGCGCGTCAGCGCGGCGGTGACGGCCGGGGGCGGACGGAAGTCGGGCTCGCCGGCGCTGAAGTTGAGGACCGCCTTGCCCTGGGCCTTGAGCTCACCGGCCCGCGCCGAGATCGCCAGGGTCGGCGACACGCTCAGCATGCCGGCGCGCGCGTTCGTTTGTAGTTCGATCGTCGGCATGTCGTGCTGTCCGGCGAGCTTAGCGGCTCGCGCCGCCCTCCCAGCGGAGAAAATCCACCCCGGTCTGGCCGTACCGTCGCGAGGCCTCGAGCACGAAGCCATCGGGCCACGCGGGGAGCGCGTGGGTGCGATCGTGCTCACACACGACGATCGCGTCCGGGAGCAGCCAGCCTGCCGCCAGCGCGGGCGCCACAACCGGCAACAGGGCGACCGTGTCCTCGTAGGGCGGGTCGAGGAGGACGAGCGAGAAGGGGCCACCGGCGGCCGTCGGCGAGCCACGCAGGACCTGTCGGGCGTCGCCCTTGACCACCCGGACGCGGTCCGCGAGCGCGAACTCACGGATCTGTTCGGCGAGGAAATGGAGCACCTTCGGCTGCTGCTCGACGAGCGTCGCACGTGCGGCGCCGCGGCTGATCGCCTCGATCGCGAGGGCACCGCTGCCGGCGAAGAGATCGAGGACCACAGCCCCCGGTAGACCGAGGTGCAGGCGATCGAAGATCGCCTCGCGGACCTTGGAGCCGGTCGGTCGCACGTCGGCGATCGTCGGCGGCAACGGTCGAAGTACCCGTCCGCGAAGCGTCCCTGCGCCGACCCGCTGCATCCCGCGGGAGTAGCCCAGGCCGGGTCGCCGTGTAAAGCGGCGCGAACCAAACGAACATGGCCCCGCGGACAGGTCCGGGGGCCACTTGGGGGCGAGCAACGGCGGGTGATCAGGCGCGGGCCGTCATGTTCATGGCCGGCAGCGCCAGCAGGCCGGGGCGGCGCAGGACATTGGCGACCTCGGCGGCCAGGGCGTCGTCCTCGCGGCCGAGGCGGTCCCAGCCCTCACGCAGCTGGCGACGGCGGCGCACGGCGGCGACGACCATCAGGGGCGACAGGGCGGCGAGCGGGAGGCCGCCGGAGCTGACGACGGGGAACCATGCGAAGCGGCCGGTGAGGCCGCTGCGCCACTCGCTGTCGAGCTCGCCGAGGCTGCGGCCATAGGCCTTGATGAACGCGGCGTCGAAGCTGGTGCCGCGCCGGATCTCGCTCATCACCTGGCGCAGGTCGGAGCCGTCGGCGTCACGGCCGCGGAGGTGGTTGACGAAGTCGCGGGCGGCCGCGTAGCTGACCACGGCGGCGATCGAGTCGAGGCCGTGAAAGTTCTCCTCGAGCTGCGCGAGGGCCGGCACGCCGGGCCCGAACACCGCGCCCGCGAGGGTCTGACTGCGGAGCAGGTCGATCTCGTTGCCAAAGCTCTCGGCGACGCCCTCGTGGAACCAGCGCGGGATCTCATGGCCGTCGGTGGCGCGGTACAGGGCGACGTGGGCCATCTCGTGGCGTAGCAGGGAGTCGAGGTCGGTGCGCGAGCCGTCGGGCGCGTGCTGGGCGATGACGATCTCGCCGCTCTCCGAGTGGGCGACGCCCGCGGCCCAGCGCGGCATGCCGGTCGCCTCGGCGATCCGGCCCGAGTGCGCGACGTAGTTGATCACGAGACGATCGTCGAGGTCACCGGCCAGCGCCTGCTCCATCTCCGACCACCAGCCCGGGATGTAGTCGACGAGCTGCATCGCCTCGTCGTGCAAGTTGGGGTCGTAGCGCAGGGTGACGCGGCCGACGGTGACCTCGCTGCTGGCGGTCGACAGCTCCCAGCCTGCCGGGGTGCCGGACTCGGCCGACGCGGTGGGGATCGGTCCGAAGACCATCAGGACGGCCGCCACGAGCGCGAAAGCCACGCAGAGAAACCAGCGCCCGAACCGTGCCGCAAGGGTCATGGACCCACTGTGATCACGACCGTCTCCCGGCGCAAGCTGTTGGCCAGCACCAGGCCGATCGCAAGCCCGACGGCCAGGATCGCCCCGCCGGCGATGAGGCCCGTCCGCAGCTTGCGACCGATCCGGACCTTCCTCTCCTTCGCCCCGCCGCGGACCAGCGTCCGATGCTCGTCCCACAGGACGCCGATCAGCCCCGCTTCATTCGCGGCCGCGTGGCCGCGCACGGCCAGCTCGCGGTCGAGGCGGCAGTCGCGGGTCACGAGCACGGCGTCCTCGCGATCGGGCAGGTACTCGAGCAAGATCACGAGGTCGTCGCGGCGCTCGCGGCAGACCGCCCTGCCCTCCCCCGCCCCGGCCCGCAGCCGGCGCACCTGGGTCGTCGGCGCGCTCGAGCGGCGAGCCGAGCGCTCGAGCGCGTCGACGATCGCCTTCTCCGACTTCGACCCGGGCGCCGAGGGGCCGAGGCCGACCGCGATGGTGATGTGCGTCGGCTCGACGTCGGTGATCACCGCGGTCGGCGAAGGGACCGTGCGCGGCGCCGCCTGGACCGAGTCGGCGAGGCCCGGCGGGGCCGGTCCCTCGCTCGTGTCGGTCGCGTCGGGGTCGGCTGGCGCTTCGGACATGTCCCCGGGGCCAGGTCCAGGTCCGACCGCGAGCGGGACCTCGGCGTCGCGTCGCGTCGGCTCCGGGCTCGCGTACGCCGGTCCGCTCGCGGCGAGCAGCGCGACGAGGACGGGCCACGCGGGCCACCGGCGCTGGAACGGACGCACGGCTGCGTTCTCGCGCGCGGGCGCACGGGTGTCAACCACCCCGCTGCGACTTGTCGGGCCCCGCCGTGGCGCCGGCCACGGGCCTGCTGCGAGGTACAGGGGTTTTATTCCCACAAAGTCCGGCGCTTCACGCCGCCGTCGCGGCTGCTGCTTCACGCCGCCATCGCGGCGGTCTGAAGGTCCGCGTCGCGGATGCCGAAGCGGGCCCGGACCTGCTCGATCGGCCAGGTCAGCATCTTCTCCCAGTCGGCGCCGAACAGCGGCCTGGTGGTCTTGCCGAGGTTCCAGCCGCGGGCGATCGCCTCCATGCGGCGCGGGCCGTCCTCCGGTGCGAACAGCAGGCTATTGAGCAGGCCGCCGGACAGGATCACGTAGCCGAGGCCCGAGCCGATCTGGGCGATGCTAAAGGCCTGGAGGCCCAGCTCGCTGGCGACGTCGGTGTCGTAGCCGAGGACCGTGTGCCACAGGTCATGGGTGCGCTCCATGTGCAGGCGGAAGCGGGCCGCGTCGGAGGCGGCCTCGTCGCCGCTGTGGTAGAGGCCGGTCGGGTCGAGGCCGCGCTGGTCGAGGAAGGCCGCGAAGACGCGACCGAGGCTGCCCTCGGGCATGCGGCGCAGCACAGGCAGCTCGATCCGCAGCGGCTTGATGTCACGGGCGAGGTAGGCGCGTACATCGGGCAGCGCGAGCATCTTCTGCAAGCCGGGCGAGGGGTTGTCGGTCAGGGAGTCGGCGAGCGCGAACACGAGGTCGAGGCGGCCGGTGTCGCGGACGAGACGGAGGTAGGTGCTGCCAAAGCGCAGGAGGTTGACGATCTTTCGCATGCGAGGGTCCTTGGAGGGGTTGCGAGAAAGATGAGCCTTTGCTCAGATATCGGCCACTCGCGTTTGTCCGATGGT
>JAYUXQ010001112.1:0-2941 GCA_043752905.1 Nannocystis sp.
CCGATCGGCGTCTCGGCCGGCCGCGAGGCGGCCAGCGACGCCGAGGACGAGATCCGCTGGTCGACCCCGCAAGCCTACGCCTTCACCTACGAGGGTGGCATCCACCGCAAGGTCTTCGAGCTCGACGCCCAGGTCCCCGGCACCCTGCGAAATGGCGAGAGGTTTCTGTTTCGTTTCTCTGCCTCCGAGGACGCCTATCTCGTGGCCTACTACCTCGAAGAAAATGGTGCGGGTGCGGTGCTGTTTCCCGACGCTGCATTGCCGGTGCCCCTGGTCCAGGCCGGTAGTACGCTCATATGGCCTCCCAGTGTCCAGAACGATGTACAAGCCCAGCTGCGCGACCCGAACGTGCAGGAGCGCGGTACGCTGGTCGTATACGCCTTCGCCGAGCGCGGCGACTTCGACCGCTTTCGTCCGGCCGCGTTGACCGCGAGCACCGACGCGCTCGCCTACGCGGCTGCGCTGACAAAAGCATTATCCTCGGTGCCGATCAGTCGCTGGGACCGCCACACCGTGACGATCGAGATCACCCCGAACGCCGAGACGCTCAAGCCATGACCCGCCCTCTTGCGACCCTGCTGCGCCCCGTCGTCGCCGCGATCTGCAGCCTCACCCTCGCGCTCCCGGCGAGCGCTCGCGCAGCCGACCCCGTGCCCGCCCCGATCGATGGCCCCCTCACCGACAGCCTGAGCCCCAAGGCCGCCGAGCACGTCGCCCGGGCCTACGAGGAGCACAAGGCCGGCGCCTACACCAACGCCGAGTCCGCGTTCAAGCGGGCAGCTTTCTTCGCCCCGCGCTGGCGCCCCCTGCATTACAACCTCGGTATCGTCGCCGAGGCTCAGGGCCAGCTCGGCACCGCGATCCGCGAGTACAGGACCTTTCGCCCGTTCGCCACTCCCGACGAGGGCATGGTCGTCGATCAAAGGATCGTCGAGCTCGACGCCCGCCGCCGCAGCATCGCCCGACAGTATCGCGGCAAGATCGCCGCGGGCGGCGTGGTGCTCGGCATCGGCATCGCCATGCTGGCCGGCGGCGGTGTAATGGCCGGGCTCAATCTTAAAGCGAAGGTAGATACCGACCCCAATATCGATAACGACTCGGATTTCATCGCGGCCGAGGCCAAGCGCAAGAAGTTCGTGACCGGCGGCGTCGTGCTCGCGCTCTACGGCCTGCTCGTCGTCGGTCTCGCCTTCGTCCCGCTGACCCAGGCGCTCCGCGCGAAGCGCCAGCTCGACGGCCTCGCGCTCGGACGCACGCGACTGCACCTCACGGGCGGCGGCGCCACGCTGCGCTTCTGAAGCCGCCGCGCGGGCGTCAGGGTCGTATCTGGCTGGTCCGGAGATGCGCTTGATTGGCCAATCTCTCTTTCGAGTACTGCTTGCGCCGCTTGCACTGCTTGCATTTCGTGCCCGGCTGAGCAACGAACAAGAAATGCGCATATCCATCTTGATTGCCGCCACGCTTGCTGCTAGCAGCGGTGGGGACGATTCCGGCAGTTGCCCGAACAACTTCGTGGATTTACTACAGTTCCCTTCCTGGACGAGGACGCTTCAGCTCCGCCGACACATGCACGATGAAGACCGAAGGTTATCCCACCGGCGAGCCGGAAGCCCTCGTGGCCCATCTATCGTGCGAGGGAAAAGGATACTCCTACTTTTGCCGTGGTGGTCGGCGCCCCATCGGTCACATCGATCAACCGTTGAACGACCCCGACCTTCCCGCGTTCATCGCCGCGAGTGCCCACCTGGAAGCCGCTTCAGCCGTAGCCTTTACGCAGCTCGCCGAGCGCCTGCAGCGATGGGGGGCCCCGGCCTCGCTCGTGGAGCGCTGTCGGACCGCCGCGACCGAGGAGAAAGTCCACGCCGAACTGCTCGGCGCGCTCGCCCACGAGGCCGGCGTGAACGTCGAACCCGTGACCGAGCCTCGACAACGCTGTTGAGGGCTGTGTCGTCGAAACCTGGTCCGCCGTCACTGCCTTGACTTCGTACGCGTACCAGGCGGATCTCAAGCTCGCGGTCATCAAGCCCCCCGGGAGAGCACGTGACGCCCGCGTGAGGACCCATGCACGCGCGGCCCCGCTCGCCGGCTCCGACCGTGATCCAGCGTTCGGTCGGGGTCGGCGTTTGCAGCATGGTTCCCGCTTGCGCCGCGACGACGGATCGCCGCACATGAGAGCCATGCATCGCACGCTCCGGCTTACGTCCCTCGCATCCACGCTCGTCGCGCTCACCGCCTGTGGCGACGACGGCGGCCGCGTCACCACCGACGGGACCACGACCCTCACCGGTGGCATCTCCAGCACCACCAGCGACACCGCGCCGACCACCGGCGGTCCACAGACCACCAACCAGAACACCGACACGACCGTCACCAGCGGCGCGACCGAGGGTGTCACCAGCGGCCCCGTCGAGACCGGCACGACCACCGACGCGACGACGAACACGACCACCGATGCGACGACGATGACGACCACGAGCGCCGGCGAGTCCACCGGCGGCACCACCCAGGGTTGCATGTGCAGCCCCGGTGAGGTCGGCGGCTGCGAGGGCGGTCAACAGCTGGTGTGCGGCATCGACTGTCAGGGCTTCGAGCCGCAGCCCTGTCCCGGCGGCCAGACCTGCAACGGCAACGAGTGCACGTCCCTGTTCTGCGTGCCGGGCGAGAAGGTGTGCGAGGGCGACGCCTCGGTCAAGACCTGCAACGGTGACGGCGGCGCGTTCGACCCGCCGGTCAACTGCGCCGACACCGAGGGCTGTACGGGCGGCGCCTGCGTGGCGCTGTGCCTGATCGCCGAGGCGCAGCCGAGCTCCGTCGGCTGCTCGTTCTTCGCCCAGCGCATGGACAACTACGACAACAACTCGAACGACTCGCTGATCGTCGGCAACACCTCGAAGATCAAGTCCGCGACCTCGCAGCTGTACTTCACGCCCGACGGCACCAA
>JAYUXQ010001113.1:0-2936 GCA_043752905.1 Nannocystis sp.
CCGTGGCGCTCGAGGATCTGGACCAGCACATCGGTGATCGCCTGCGCGCCGCCTTCGGGGATGCAGTAGCCGCCGGTGGTCGCCGTCATCCCGAGCATGTAGCCGACCGCGGCGCCGAGCGGGTCACGCGGCCCGATGTCGACATGCATCGCCAGCCCGGGGAACACGCGCCGTGCGGCCTCGCCATGAAACAGCCGCCGCGAGATGCCCCCCGTGCTCGACAGCAAGATCCTCGCCACGCGAAAGATGTCGAGGGGCAGCAAGCGCAGCAGCGGCAGCAGCGTCGGCAACGGACCCAGCAGGAAGCCGAGCAGGTTCTTCTCGACCTTCGCGTGCCACAGCGACAATTTTCTGAAGGTGTCGCCGTCGCGGGGATCTCCGAACAGCTTCGCGGAGGTGTCGGGGTCGCGGGTGATGCACGCGACGCTGCCGTCCGGGGCGGGATGGCAGCTCTCGATCGGCATGTTGTGGAGCTTGAGCCCCTCGCGGACGAGGCCCAGCTCGAGGAACGCGGGGCTCATCCGCGGGAACGGGAAGAACGCCGCCCCGACGTCGTGAATGAAGCCGGGCAGGGTCGCCTGCTCCGAACCGAGAGCGCCGCCGATGCGCGTCGGGTTGGCCTCGAGCACCAGCACCTTGAGGCCGGCGCGCGCCAGGATGCACGCGGCGACCAGCCCGTTCGGGCCCGATCCGACGACGATCGCTTCCGGGTCGCTCATCGCGGGGAGTTTGGCACGGGTCCGACTCGATGTCCTGCCGGAGATTCTCCGCGGAGTGGCCGGTGAGGGACGACGGGTCTACACTTCCCACGCCGGAGTGGCGGGCGTCTCGAGCAGCGCCTCGACATCTTCCATGGTCAGCTTCTTCCCCGCGGTCACATCGCGCCCGAGCGCCGACTCTGCGACCTCCCGCTTCCGCGCCCCGAGCTCGACCATCTTTTGCTCGACCGTATCCTCGACCACCAGCCGATAGACCATCACCGGCTTGTCCTGGCCGATGCGGTGCGCGCGGTCGGTCGCCTGGTCCTCGACGGCCGGGTTCCACCACGGGTCGTAGTGCACCACGGTGTCGGCCTCCGTGAGCGTCAACCCCGAGCCACCGGCCTTGAGCGAGATCAGGAACACGGGAGGTCCAGACTTGGTCTGGAACTGGGACACCATCTCCTCGCGGTTCTTGGTCCCGCCATGTAGCCACAGGAAGTCGATCTTGAGCTCGGTGAGCGCGTCGCCGAGGAGCTTTTGCATCTCCACGAATTGCGAGAACACGAGCACCTTGCGACCGGAGCCGACCGCGTCGGCCATGAGCTCCTTGAAGGCGTCGAGCTTCGCCGAGGACGGCAGCGCCGACGCGTCCGGCAGGCCCAACAGCCGCGGGTCGCAGCACACTTGCCGCAACCTCGTGAGCGCCGCGAGGATCGTCATCTGCGACTTCTCGAGGCCGACCTCCTCGACGCGCCCCTGGATCTCCGCCTTGGCGGCCTTGAGGATGCGGTTGTAGAGGCCGAGCTGGGCCTTGCTGAACTGGACGAACAGCGTCTGTTCGGTCTTCGGCGGCAGCTCGGAGGCGACGTCTTCCTTCTTGCGGCGCATCACGAACGGCCGGATGCGGGCGCGCAGGGCCTCGAGCACCTTGACGTCCTGGTCCTCGATCGGTCGCACGTAGTTCTTCTGGAAGTCGCTGAGCTTGCCGAGGAAGCCCGGGGCGAGGAAGTCGAAGATCGCCCAGAGGTCGATGAGGTGGTTCTCGACCGGCGTGCCCGAGAGCGCGAGGCGATGGTCGGCCTTGAGCTGCTTGGCCGACTTCGCCGTGCTAGTCGCCCAGTTCTTGATGTACTGCGCCTCGTCCAAAATCGCGTAGCGGAACCGGATCTTGCTCAGCTCCTCGATGTCGCGCCGCAAGATCGCGTACGTCGTCACGACGATGTCGGCCTTCTTGAGCAGGCGGCGGTTCTCGCCCCGCTCTGCGCCGTGCCACGTCATCACCGACAGCGTCGGCGCCCACTTCTTGACCTCCTGCCGCCACACCGACAGCACCGAGGTCGGGCACACGATGAGCGAGGGTACGTCGCCCTCCTCCTCCTTGGCCTTCGTCAGCAGCGCGAGCGCCTGGACCGTCTTGCCGAGGCCCATGTCGTCGGCCAGGATGCTGCCAAAGCCGATGCGGGCATTTTTGGCCAGCCAAGAGTAGCCACGATGTTGGTAGGGGCGTAGTGTAGCGTGCAGACCGATGGGCAACGGCATCAGATCGGTACTGGTCAACTCCTCCATCAGTCGGCGCACCTCGGGCGTAAGCGAGACGCCAATGCCATTGTATTCCTCGGCAAAGGCGATTTGAAGCAGTTCGGGACCGCTGAGCGCGGGCGGCTTGGCGAGTTTTTCCGCCAGGGATTTCATTTCTTTTTCGTCGAAGTAGACGTATTCGCCGCGAATTTTGACCAAACCAGCGGTGTTTTTTAGCAATTGCAGAAACTCGTCGGGGGTCAAGTCCTGCTCGCCAATGGCTACCTGCCACTGGTATTGCAATATGCCCTGCAAACTGAGCATGGAATTATTGAACACCCGACCCGGATGTTCGGCGAGCCGCAAACTGAGTTGGGGACGCAGAATCTTAGACAAAGACTTGGGCAGCAGCACCCGTAGACCGAACAAGGCGATAATGGGCAGTTTTTCGAATAATACCTGCGCAAAATCGCGGGCGGTGTAGCGCAGGGGCTTTTGGCCCTTGTCGGTGAGCAGTCCGCGCAGGTCGGGGAAGAAATCGGCCAATGTGTTCAGGTCGCGCAAGAGTTCGAGCCGATGGGTGGCGAAAGCGGGCGACTCGAAGACTTCACGCAGGGGCAACGGCGGTTGTAGTACGTTGCGGCGGTTCTCGATGGACAGGCTAACCTCGAAGTGATCGGTGCTGTCCTTTGGTGCAACAGGGAGGTTTTCTGGAAC
>JAYUXQ010001114.1:0-2935 GCA_043752905.1 Nannocystis sp.
GGCGCCGGCGTCCCCGCGGCGCACTCCTGGGCCAGCGTGTTGCCGATCAGTACGAAGTCACCTTTTTGACTGACCTGCGCCCGCAGCTTCGGAGCCGCCTGCACGACCTGCGATCCGAGTCCGAGCCCGGTGACGACAATTCCAGTAACGATCAATCGACGCGATTGCCTCATAAACCACTTCTCCAGGGGCCCCCACCCTACTACAGGCACGCGCCCGGGTGGCTCCTAACAGCGTAGCCCGACGAATGGCGACGCGATCGCCAGCGCCAGCGCGTTGAACACGATCACTATCGCGCGGTCACGTTTGCCGCGACGGCGGGGGGTCGCGCGACCGTGCCGACCGAGTAGAAATACGAGGCGACCACCGCGGCCCGACGCATCCACGCAAGACGGGCGCTTGCAACGCGATCGCAGACCCGGGCTCGGTCTCTGCTCGTGTCTCAGCGCGCCCCGCCGAGCGGCGAGCCGGCGAGCACCGCGACCACGCGCTCGAGCAACATCAGCTGCTCCGACTGGAGATCCGGCAGGCGCACCGCGAGGGCCAGGCGCACCTCGGCGCCCGGCGAACCGGGCAGCGGCAAGCTCAGCCAGGCCCACGCGCCGGCATCGGTGCCGGCCCGCGCGACCACCTCGGGACCGCGGCGGACCTCGAAGCCCGGCACCCCGAGGCGCGCGAGGATCGGCGCCAGCTCGGGGGTCAACCGGCGCCAGCGCGGCTCCTCGCGGTCGCTGTTCTCCCCGGCGAGCAGGTCGATCGCGGCGAGGATCTCCATCACCTGACGTCGGCGGTCGCGCAGGCCGAGCAGGTGTTCGCCGGTGAACGCCGGCAGCGAGCGCAGCATGTTGTGATAGCCGAGCAGTACCGCGACCACCAGCATCGCCGCGACCGCCCCCGTCAACGTCCACCAGCCGCCGACCCCGATCACGTTGAGGTGCGCGAGCCCGGCGAACAGCGCCGCCGACAGCCACAGGATCTGAACCACGCGCGCATGCGGCAGCCCGCGCGCGAGTAATCGGTGATGAATATGATCGCAGTCCGGCGCGAAGATCGGCTGCCCGCGCGCGGCCCGGCGGGCGATCGCCAGGCTCATGTCGAACAGCGGCAGCGCCAGCGCCATCAGCGGGATCGACAGCTGGATGATCGCCACGCGCTCGCGCACCGGGTGTACCAGCAACAACAGCGCCGTCAGCAAGAAGCCGAGGAAGTAGCTCCCCGCGTCGCCCATGAACACGCGCGCCGGGTGACGGTTGTGCAGCAAAAAGCCCAGCACCGCCCCGAGCGCGGTCGCGGCGATCCATCCGACCGGGACCGCCGCCGCGCCGTGCCCGATCGCCGCGACCACCACCACCGATAAGCCGATCGCCACGTTGCCCGCCGCGAGCCCGTCGAGCCCGTCGCTGAGGTTGATCGCGTTGACGCCCGCGACCAGGAACAGCACCGTCAGCGGGTCGGCCAGGACCCCCGCGGGCCCGAGCAGGGCCGCGAGCGCCTCCCAGTGCAGGCCGAAGCCGAACACTGCGAGCGACGCCGCGAACACCTGTCCGAGCAACTTGTAGCGCGCGCGCAGCCCGATGAGATCATCGAGCAGCCCGAACCCGCCGCAGATCAGCGCCCCGAGCACCGCGCCCGTCAGCGGGTTCGGCGAGAACCATTCGTGCGTCGCCGACAGCTCGGTCGTCCCGGCGAGCCCGCGGATCGCCACGATCGCGAAGCCGATCATCAGCACGAAGCCGCCGACCCGCGGGATCTCCCCGCTATGCACCTTGCGCAGGCTGATCTCGCGGTCCTTGCGGCCGAGCGCGTTCCACCCGCGGATCGCAGGCGGTATGCCCAGCGCCGTCAGCAGCAGGGCCAGCGCGCCCGCGATGCCCAGCACCCACGGCGTCGCGCTCACACTGGGCCTCTCACGGGATCATGTCCTCCGCGTCGAGGACCCGCGGGGCCTCTTCCGGCAGGCCCAGGCAGCGCCGCAGCGCCGCCGCGCAGCGGTCCGCCGCGTGGCCATCACCGTAGGGATTATCGATCGTCAGCCTCGCCGAGGCCGGGTCTCGCAGGAAGCGCTCCGCCGCCGCGACCAGGCGGTCGCGGTCGTAGCCGACCAGCTCGGCGCAGCCCGCCGCGATGCCCTCGCTGCGCTCCGTGCTCGCGCGGGTGACCAGCACCGGCTTGCCGAACTCCGGCGCCTCCTCCTGCAACCCACCCGAGTCCGTGATCACGAACAGGCACCTGCGTAACAACCAAATCGCCGCCGGATAGTTCAGGGGCTCCAGCAGGTGCACGTTCGCCAGCCCGACCAGCGTGCCGCGCACGGCCGTCTGTACGCTGGGATTGAGGTGTACGGGGTACACGAAGTCGACCTCGGGGTGGCTGCGCGCCAGCATGGCCAGGCCCTCGCACACCGACGCCAGCCCGCCGTCGAAGCTCTCGCGGCGGTGGCCGGTGACGAGCACGACGTCGCGGTCGCCACAAAAGCGCAGCAGCTCCAGCGGGCTGCCGATCGGTGGTCCGCCGTCGAGGGGCAGCATCTCGGCCATTGCGCGCGCGGCGTCGACCACCGTGTTGCCGGTCACCTCGATGCGCGCCGCCGGCACCCCCTCGCGCAGCAGGGCGTCGCGCGCGGTCGCGGTCGGTGCCAGGTGTAAACTGGCGACGCGGGCGATGATCTGCCGGTTGCCCTCCTCGGGGAACGGCCGCGAGAGATCGTTCGTGCGCAGCCCGGCCTCCACGTGGGCGACCGGCACGTGGCGATGCGCGGCCGCCAGGGCGGCCGCCAGCGCGGTCGTGGTGTCGCCCTGGACCACGACCCAGTCGAAGCGCAGCGCGTCGAGCACGGGATCGATCCCATCGAGCAAGCGGGCCAGCAGGGAGCTCAGGCTCTGGCCCGGGCTCATCACGCCGAGCTCGACCTCGGGCACCATGCGAAACGTCGCCA
>JAYUXQ010001115.1:0-7263 GCA_043752905.1 Nannocystis sp.
GGATCTCGACCTGGATATCGCGGCCCTCGCGGGCGGCGAGCGCGGCGATCAGCTGTCCGAGCCAGCGGACCCGCTCCGCGAAGCCGACCGCCTGCGAGGCGCTGGTGTCGAGCAGGAGATCACTGTGTCAGCGAGATATGTCGCCCATGTGACGCCGCCGCCGGCGATCGACGGCGCTGCGCAGGGCGGCGAGGACCGCGTTGGCATGGCTCAGTCTGGCGGGGCTGGCGAACGGACGGTCAGCGACCCCGATCGACCTGAGCTTGCGATCGGCCTTGCCCGCGCTGGCGCCGACCACGAGCGATGCGGCCTGCACCACGCTAGCGCCCGGGCACCAGCACCGCGGCGTCGGGCGGGTCGGCGTAGAGGCGGGCGAGGGCCTCGGCGCGGCGGCAAAGCACCGCGCGCTGGTTGATATAACCCTTGTCCGTGATCTCGCCGGCGTCGAGCGCGGGCGGCTCGCTGAGCAACAGGCATCGACCGATCCGGCGGCTGCTGGCGTCGTGCTCGGCGTTGTGGCGCTCGAGCGCGGCGAGCACCTCGGCGCGCACGCGCGGGTCGTGGACCAGCGCGTCCAGGCCTTCGCAGCCCGGCGCCAGCGCGCCGCAACCTCCCACGCTCGGGAACACGAGCAGGCCGATCTCCGCCTGGCCCTCACCGGCGACCACGGCGTCCTGCATCGTCGCGGCGCCGACGGCGAGCACCGCGATGCGCAGGGTGCCGACGTTCACCCAGGTGCCGGAGGTCAGCTTGAAGTCCTCGGCGACGCGGCCATCGAAGACGATGCCCTTGCGCGGGTCGGCGGGGTCCTCGAGGCGGCCGGCGTCGCCGGTGCGATACCAGCCCTGCTCGTCGAACGCGGCGGCCGTCAGCGCCGGCTCGCGGACATAGCCCGGCGTGATGTTGGGTCCGCGCGCGCGCATCTCGAGCTTGCCCTCGTGCGGGACCAGCTTGACCTCGCAGCCGGGCGCGGGCAGCCCGATGATGCCGGCGTGCGCGACGGGGAAGTGCACCGTCGTGATCAGCGGTGAGGTCTCGGTCGCGCCCCAGGCCGCGGCCATGAACACCGGCGTCGTGCGGGCCCGCGATGCGCACGCTTCCAGTCGCGCCCACAGGTGCTGTGGCAGCGCGGCGCCGGCGTAGAACAGCAGGTCGAGGCGGTCGAACAGGGCGGCGCGCAGCGAGGCGTCGGACTCGAGCAGCGGCAGCAGGACATCGAAGCCGCGCGGCACGTTGAAGTACAACGTCGGCGAGTGCGCGCGCAGGTTCTCGGCGCTGCGCTCGATGAGCCCGGGCGCCGGCTTGCCGTCGTCGATGTAGAGGGCGCCGCCGTTGTAGAGCGCCATGTTGAAGTTGTGGTTGCCGCCGAAGGTGTGGTGCCACGGCAGCCAGTCGACGAGCACCGGCGCTCGCGCGCGCAGGAACGGCCACGACTGCGCGATCGCCTGTTGATTACTACACAACATGCGCTGCGTGTTGAGCACCCCCTTGGGCATGCCGGTCGACCCCGAGGTGAACAGGATCTTCGCCACCGTGTCGGGCCCGGTGCTCGCGTGGGCCGCGTCGGCCGCCGCGAGGTCATGTGTCTCTTCGGACAGGTCCGAGAACAGCGTGTGGCCAGCGCCCGGCGCCGCGCTGACGACGCTCACGATGTCGGGACCGCCGACCTCGGTGACCACCGCCGCGACCGCCGCCAGCGCGCGTGCGAAGCGTCGCCCGTCGGCCGCGTACACCAGCCCCGGTCGCACGCGGTCGATCACATGGCGCAGGTTGGCGAGGTCCTGCGACACCAGGCTGTACGCCGGCGACACCGGCACCGCCGGGACGCCGACCTGCATCGCCGCGAGCTGCAACAGCGCATTGTCGACGCCGTTGTCGGACAGGATCACCAGCGGTCGGCGCGGGCCCAGGCCGCGCGCGAGCAGGGCCGCGCCGAGGCGTCGCGCCGCCGCGTGGGCCTCCCCGTGCGTGACGACCCGCCAGCCTGCGCCCGCGCGCTCGCCCAGGAACGGCCGCTGCGGCGCCGTCTCGGCCCAGAAGCGCAGGCGCTCGCCCAGCGTCGCCGGGTACGGCTCCAGCGGGTACGGCGAGCGCAGCACCATGCTGCCGTCGGCGTGATAGGTGACCTCGACCTCCGCCGGGGCCAGCTCGAGCGACGCCGTCAGGGTCGACGCGGTCATCGGATCGATCCCTTCAGGTCAGGAGTCGCAGCGCCAGCGGCCGAGCTCGGTCAGCTGGGCGCTGCCGTGCTGCTCGATCGACCAGGCGAAGCCATCATCGTCGTAGCTGTTGAGCCACAGCTCCGGCCGGCCGTCGGCGTCGAGGTCGACCACGCCGAGCACCGTGTACTGCACGCCAGCCCCCGGATCGCCCTTGATCTTGCGCGGGCGTGCCCCCTCGACCGCCGGCACCAGATACAGCCCGGCGAACGCGGGCGGCGCGTCGTCCTCCGCGCTCGCGCCCGGCAAGGTCACCGAGGCCACGCCCTCCGGTTTGCCGTCGCCGTCGAGGTCGATCTCCGACCATTGATGCAGCTGCAAGCCCTTCGTGTCGCCGAGCGCCGGGTAGTCGGTCGCGACCGCGGTGGCGATGCGGGCGAGCATGTCCGCGGGTGCCGCCTCGGCCGCATCGGCTGGCGTGCTCGGCGGGACGGTCTCGACGAAGCTCGGGTCCGAGGGCGCCGTCGCGTGGCCGCGCAGGGCCTCCGCGGGGGCCTCGACGACGAGCGCCTGACCGCCGCCGCACGCCGCCGGTCCGGTGCCGGTGACCCTGGCCAGCGCCCCGGACTCGAGGCGCAGCTCCGTGCCGACCGGCGCCAGCGCGAGGCACGGCGCGCCCGTACTGAACTTCGGGACATGTGCCTCGTGACAGGCGATCGGGATCAGGCCGCTCTCGCTGGCCGCCAGGAACACCCGACCGTGCGGCTTGACGGGCGGCGCAGGCGCTGGCGCAGGCGCGGCCACGGGCGCGGCCACAGGAGCCGGCGCAGGCGCGCTCGCCTCACCGCACGCGGTCACGCAACCCAGCACAATTGCGAAACCTGTGAGGCTGACGAGGAACGAGGGCAGCGGGGCACGCATCGCGCCGGCACCCTACCACAAAGCGCCGCAGGCGACTCGACAGCCGGCGGGGCGCCGCGCTACGACATGGCATGCGCTTCTCGTCCCTGCTCCTCCTCACTGGTCTCGGCGCGCCGACCCTCGCCTGCGGCGACAAAGCTGGTGACACCACCGGCACGCAGACCACCAGCGGCGCCACCGACACCAGCACGGGTTCGACCACGGAGCCCGGCAGCACCACGCAGCCGACCTCGAGCACGACCGCCGTCACGACCACCGGCGAGACGATCGCCGACGTGACGACCGACCCGAGCACCGGCACCGCGAGCACCGGCACCACCGCCACCGACACCACCGGCGCGAGCGGCAGCACCAGCCTCGAGACCGGCGACAGCAGCAGCTCCGGCAGCTCGGGCGACTCGAGCGACTCGAGCAGCTCGGGTGGAGGCGGCGGCATCGGCGAGGGCGAGAGTTGTCAGGACGACCCCGATGGCTGCAAGCCCGGCCTCCTGTGCTGCTACCCCTGCGGGATCCCCGACTGCGAGAACAAGTGCATCCAGCCCGACCCCCAGACCCAGATGTGCCCGCAGTTCCCGTGAGCCACACCATGCGCCCCACGACCCCGAGCCTCGCCATCCTCCTCCCGCTGGCCCTGCTCGCCTGCACGCCCCCGCCACAGCCCGCCCTGCCGCCTCCCGAGCCGCCTCCCGCCGTCGTCGTCGCGCCCGCGCCCGTCGCCGCGCCCGAGGCCTGGATCGGGAGCGTCTCGCTGCTTGGCGCCAGCCTCGAGGTCGTCGCCCACCTCGAGCCCGACCCCGCGAAACCGGGAGCCTGGCGCGGCCGCCTCGACATCCCCATGCAGGGCCTCAAGGACTTCCCGCTGCAGGACGTCGATGTCACGCCCGGGGGCCTCGAGTTCACGCTCGCCCCGCCGGGCGCCAGCGAGGCGCAGCGCGCCGTGTTCATCGTCGAGCGCGAACCCAACGCCGCGACTGCAGAGGGCGAGCTGAGCCAGAACGGCCAGAGCTTCCCGCTCAAGCTGCGCCGCCTCGCGCCCGGCGAGTCGCTCGTGGACCTCGGCCCGAGGCGCCCGCAGACCCCGAAGCCTCCGTACCCGTACACTGTCCGCGACGTGACCTTCACCAGCTCCGTCGACGGTGTCACGCTCGCGGGCACCTTCACCGCGCCGGCCGACGGCCTCAAGCACCCGGCCGTCGTGCTGTTGACTGGCTCCGGCGCGCAGGACCGCGACGAGTCGATCCTGGGCCACAAGCCCTTCCTCGTGCTCGCCGACCACCTGACGCGCAACGGCGTCGCCGTGCTGCGTTACGACGACCGCGGCGTCGGCGGCTCGGGCGGTCACCTCGAGAAGACGCCCTACGCGACCCAGCAAAAGGACGCCAGCGCCGCGCTGACCTGGCTGCAAGGACAGGCGGAGGTCGACCCGAAGCGCACCGGCCTCGTCGGCCACAGCGAGGGCGCCAACCTGGCGATCCTCACCGCCGCGGCCGACAAAAAGGTCGGCTTCATTGTCCTACTCGCCGGCATGGGAGTCTCTGGCAAGGAGATCCTCCCCATGCAGATGGCCGCGCTGCTGAGGGCCGCCGGCGCCGCCGAGGACGCGCTCCCGGGCCTCGTCACCCTCGAGAACAAGCTCATCGCGGCGATCCTCAGGCAGGCCCCGCGCGCCGAGATCGAAGGCCTCGCTCGCGACCTCACCCGCCGCCAGCTCGACCAGAACAAGCAACAATCCTCGGTCACCCCGGAGCAGCTCGAGGCCCTCATCACGTCCGCCCTCGCCGCCTTCGCGACCGAGTCCTTCCTCTCGCTGCTACGCCACGACCCGCGCCCGTCCCTGCGCAAGCTCAAGAAGACCCCCGTGCTCGCGCTCGGCGGCTCCCTCGACCTCCAGGTCCCCCCGCGCGAGAACCTCGGCGAGATCGAGAAGGCCCTCAAGGCCGCTCATAACAAGGACTTCACCATCAAGATCCTCCCCGGCCTCAATCACCTGTTCCAGCACGCGAGCACCGGTCAGGTCGAGGAGTACAGCAAGATCGAGGAGACCTTCGCCCCCGAAGCCCTGCAAGAGATCAGCGCATGGGTGCTCGCGCATACCTCTGCCGGTCTCGCCAAGTGAGACCCTTCAAAAATGCCGCGCCGAAAACCGCGTCCGTGAGAAATTTCAAAAAACCGCCGTCTTGGATTCCACATACTCGCTGATCCAGCCCGGCGCCGGCTGCCACTTTAATCTTCGCGGCGACGCAGGTTTCAGGGCGCGTTGAAATGCGCGATTTTATCTGCTCTTCTGGCCGCCAGATGCCCTCAACGCCCCTGCTCGCGCCGCTGATGCTCGCGACGGTCGGCTGTACTTCGCCCGCATACATGAAGTATCTGGAGGATCACAAGAACGACTCCGCCAGCGGATCTACCGGAGGCACGGATGCTGGTACGGACAGCACGACCGACGCGGAGATGAGCGCCGGGAGCGGGACCGTGGAGAGTATGAGCGCCGACACCAGCGCGCATACCGGCGCTGGCGTGGAAACCGGCGAAGGTGAGACTACCGGACCGATGACGACCACGACCACCGGCTCCTCGGCATTTTGCGGGGATGGCATCATCAACCAGGACTTCCTGTCATCGCAAACATTCACGGGTGACATGGGCACCCGCGCGGGCGCCGACCTCGCCTGCGAGATGATGGCCACGCAAACAATGGCTCAACGCCACGAATCTCAATTGCGGCAAGCCGTACCGTGTTTAATGCATCGAGGCCTCGTGGCTGGTACGTGAGGCGCGTCGCTTCGAGCGCCCCTAAGCGGCGGCTTTGCGTCGCCGCCACGAATCCCGCGCCCGCTCGAAGATCGCCGCCCCGACAAAGATATACGTCTCGAGCGCGAGCAACACGAGCATCGGATCATACGGCGCGCGCAGGCGGGTGTCGCCGAAGTAGATCGCCGCGGTGACGATCATCGCCCAGATGTGCACGGCGAGGATGCCGTGGCGGGTGACGGTGCGTCGCCAGAAGCAGGTGAACAGGGTCAGCAGGGCCGGGAAGGTCAGGAAGGCGGTGTGGAACGACTGCCACTGGTTCGCGGTGCGGCGCCAGAGATCCCGACCGGAGTCTGGCCACGGGGTGTTGTAGCCGGACAGCATCAGCACGTTGATCGCGGCGTACTTGAGCTGGCCGAGCAGGCCGGTCTTGGCGATGCACTTCTGCATCAGCTCGCGTAGGGCCTTCTCGTCGGAGATGTAGCCGGTATACGACAGCTCGGCGCCGATCGCAGGGTCGAGCTGGACCCACGAGTGCGGGGCCGTCTTGGCGCGCTTCTCGAGCTGGATGAGCGGCGGCGGTCCGAACCGGATCCGACCGCGCGAGGCGTCCTCCGGGGTGGCGACGGCCTTTTTGTTGTGACAGCGGCCGAACAGCTGGTTGAAGCGACCGTTCTCGCTGACGAGGCCCCAGCGCCCGGTGTGGTGGTGCAGGCGCACGGCGGAGAACACCAGCACGACCGCGATCGGGATCGCGGCGAAGGTGAGGTGCTTGATCCGCACCCTCGGCATCTTCTTGTGCATCACGACCCAGACCAGGCCGAAGATGACGATCGACATCAGGATCTGCGGGCGAAACGCCGTGGCGACGCCGGCCCAGGTGCCGGCCAGCCACGCGTCGCGCGTGCGGCCGTCCTGGACCAGGCGCAGCAGCGCGAGCGTCGACATCAGCAGGAACATCCCGAACGGGACCTCGCTGAGGGTGTAGCCGCCGAGCGAGATCAGCGGATAGTAGAACACCATCACCAGGCCGATGACCGGCGGCACCCAGCTCCGCTTCGAGACCCGCTCGGCGATGCGGTACGCATAGCCGACGACCACCGACCCGATCAGCGCGTACGCGACTCCGATCGCAGCGTAGTTCTCACGGCCAAAGACCACCTTGAGCAGCGCCAGCAGGTAGTGCGTGCCGTAGGGGAAAAAACCGTGATACTCGATCGAGTCGCCGAACTTGGAGATCAGCTGGTCCGCGCGGCTGGTATAGCCGCGCATGTCCGAGGAGATGTAATCCCCCAGCGGATGGACCATCAGGTTCCAGTGCAGCCGCACCGCGAAGGCGGCGAGCACCGCGACGATGAGCCAGCGGTTGCGAAGGAGCCAGGCGTGGATGCGGTTTGCGGTCGAGTCGGGCAAGCGAACAATTGCCTAAAAA
>JAYUXQ010001116.1:0-2935 GCA_043752905.1 Nannocystis sp.
CGACCGCGTTGCGGCTGCGCCTCGACCCGAGCGCCAGGGGCAAGCTGGTGCTCGGCGAGACGGCGCTGCTGTTCACGTTTGCCCCGCCGGCTCCGCCGCCGCGCAAGGACCCGTTCCCGCAGGAGTACCGCGCGAGGATCTTCTCGGGACTGACGCGCTTCGACATGGCGACGCTGCTCTCGGGTCTGATGATCCTCGGGCCGTACTTCCTCTGGGCCGCGACCAAGCCGATCGACCCGACGATCGAGCACGAGATCGATGACCGCTTCCTCAAGGTCATCGGCATGCCGCCCAACGAGAAGAAGAAGGAGCCCGAGCCCGAGGAGAAGGACGACGACGAGAAGCTGCTCGCCGTCGAGGACGACGACAAGAAGAAGGAGAAGGACCCGGAGATCGTCGATAAAATGCTCAGCCCGAGCAAGTCCTTCTCGAAGGAGGCGATCGCCAAGGCCCGCGGCGTCGGCGTCGCCCGTGTCCTGGGCACCTACGGCGGCCCCGGCGAGGGGACCGTCTTCGACGTCATTCAGAGCACCGAAAACAACCTCGGCGAGCTGTTCGCCGCCGGTATGACGAGGGTGGTCGACGCCGACGGCAACGAGGTCAGCAGCTTCGTCCCCGGCGGCGAGGGCATCAGCGCGCTCGGAGCGGCGGTCGGCACCAAAGGCTTCGACGTCAGCGCCGCCGGCCCGGAGGTCGCTGGCATCGACAAGAAGGAGCGCAAGATCTCGCTCAAGAGCGGCGCGGCCGACATCGACGGCGACGCCGACAAGAAGGCCGTGCAAGCGACGATCCGCAATCGCATGGGCGCCCTTCAGTCCTGTTATGAAAAGGCTTTGCGGGCCGACGCCGGCATCAACGGCAAGATCACCTACACGATCACCATCTCCGTCATGGGGACCGTGACCCATGTTCAGGTCGGTGATGACTCGCTCCAGGACGAAGGGGTCAAGACCTGCACCGTCGCCAAGATCAAGGGGTGGCGATTCCCCACCACCCCCGGCGCCGAGGCTTCCTCTGATGTCACCTTTTCTGTGGTATTTTCGGGGCAATGACCGTGCCGCCGACCAAGCCCCTCGTCGCATGGACCCTCGGCATCTTGCTGATGTCGGGCACCGCTTCAGGTCAAGCGAGCCCCGTCACCACCAGTCCCAAGGGACAGGTGACACAGAAGCCGCGACAGAGCGCTCCCACAGGGGTTTTGGCGGCCCCCGCCGCGAGCCCGACCGCCGGCGATGCGAGCTTCGGCACCGCGAGCTCCGGCACAGTGACCCCCGGCGACGCGATCCCCGGCACCTCCGCCGAGGCTGCTCCGGCGATGTCGGCTGGCCAGGCGCGCGGCGCCCTCGAGCGCGGCATGACGGAGCTCGGCGAGCTGGCTGCCCGCGCCCGGCAGAGCGGCGATGCCCTGCGGATCGCCTGCGTGCAGGACAAGCAGGACCGGGCCGGCGCCGTGATGGAGGTCGCCACCAGCGACATGCTGGTCGTGCAGGACCCGGCCACGGATGCGCAAACCCGCGCCTTTGCGACCGACAAGCTCGGCGAATCGGCGGAGCAAATGAAGGGCCTCGTCGGCCAGGCGCGTGCCTGCCAGGGCCGCGAGGAGGCCGCGAACGGCAAGGCGAGCAACGACTCCCGGACCCCGCAGGGCGTGTCGCCGCAGGACCCGACCAGCCCCGGCGCCCCGGCGGTGCGTGGCTTGCCGCCGATCGACCCACGTCCGCCCGTGGCCAGCCCGGTGCTGTGAGCCGTCCGCGCACCCTTTACTCGCGGGTTACTCGCTTGCCGACGCAGTTTCGGTAGGCTGTAGGCCTAGATCCTCCCTTGCGTCGGTCCTTGCAGCCATCGCCGCGGCCCCCCGGGCACGCGACGCTTCCCCGCTCCTCGAAGGCTCATGCCCGGGGCCTGGCGGCGACGCTCTCGCTGGGCGTCTGCATTGGTCTTCATGCGACGGTCGCGTCGGCGGCCCCCGGGACGCTGTCGACCGCAGGCACCGGCATCCCCCGCACCGAGGACGGCGCCGGCATCAAGATCGGCCCGCGCTCGCTGCTTCATCCGGGCTTCGCTCTGCTGATCGGCGGCGACAGCAATGTGTTCTGGAATCGCCGTCAGGACGTCGGCGGCCTGCGCCCCGCCGCGATCGTGATGCCGGTCGCGTGGATCGGGATCGGCAACCGCGAGGTCCGTGACAACACCTTGCAGACGCCGCCCGAGGCCAGCGATCGCAAGATGGACTATAACCTGCGCGTCACCGCCGGTTATCGGTCCTACCTCGCCGGCGCGGAAGATATCCGCAAGCTGCCGCGCTTTAGCGTCGACCTCAACGCCTTCGTGGTCCTGCTGCCCGGCCGCCGCTTCAGCGTCGCCTTCACCGAGTTCTTCTCCCGCATCGCCGACCCCCGCAACTACGACGCCGGCGTCGGCTTCAACTACAACCGCGTCGACCACCGCGGGGCCCTGGGCGCCGTCTTTCGCCCCGGCGGCGGCCGCCTGAGCCTCTCGGCCGCGTACACCAACGAGGTCCTCTACTACCAGTCGAAGGACATCTACAGCGGCGACCGCCTGGTCCAGGGCGCGACCACCGAGGTCAAGTGGCGCCTGCTGCCGCGCTCCTCGCTGGTGCTCAATTACAGCTTCGCCCACAGCTATTACCTGAGCTGCAACGCGGAGGTCGACCTCGACTGCAAGGAGGACAACAACGCCCACCGGGTGATGGGTGGCTTTCGCGGCCAGATCGGTGCGCGCCTGACCCTCGACGCCCTCGCGGGCTTTGGCGCCGGCATCTACTACGACGACGAGAACGGCCCGAATTTCAAGAACTTCATCGGCCTCGCGCGGCTCGCCTACTACCCGACCCTGCGCACGCAATTCTTCGCGCAGCTCGACCGGCAGTTTAGCGACTCGCTGTTCGGCAACTACTTCGTCGACGCTGGCGGCC
>JAYUXQ010001117.1:0-2931 GCA_043752905.1 Nannocystis sp.
CGGGCGCCCGCTGGATGTTCATGTAGACGCCGCACAGGGCGCCGTCGCTGGCGAGCAGGCGCAGGGGTCCGAGCGGGCTCGAGATCTCGAGGGTGATGACGGTGCTCATGGGGGTGCTTCGGTGTGGGCGGTCCACAGGTGCATGACGGCGTAGGCCCGCCACGGGCGCCAGGCCTCGGCCCGTGCGATCGCTGCCTTCGCGGAGATATCGCCGAGGGCCTTGCGCAGCACGAGGTCGCCGGCCGGAAAGGCGTCGGGGTGATGCAACGCGCGCAGCACGAGGTACTGCGCGGTCCAGTCGCCGATGCCGGGTAATTTGATGAGGGTGGCGATGAACTCGGTCGGGTCGGTGGGCAGGTGGTCGTGTGCGTATGCATCGGCGATCGTGTGCAGGGTCGCGGCGCGCGGCGCTGGCAGGCCGATCGCGGCGAGCCGGGGAACGGGGACCGCGGCCAATTCGGCGGCGGTCGGGAAGCGATGCGTGAGGCCGCCACTGTCCGTGACCGGCACGCCGAGGCGCGCGACGAGGCGACCCGCGAGCGTGGTCGCGGCGCGCACGGAGACCTGCTGGCCGAGCACGGCGCGCACGGCGGTCTCGAAGCCGTCGACGGAGCCGGGCACGCGCAGGCCGGGGCGGCGTGCGATCTCGGGGGCGAGGGTGGGGTCGCGGGCGAGGACCTCGGCGACGCGCGTGGGGTCGGCGTCGAGGTCGAACAGGCGGCGCAGACGGACCACCAGTGGCATCAATACCGGCGCGAGCGCGAGGTCGATGTCGGCTCGCAGGGCGCCCGCTCGCATCGGCCGCACGTGGACGACGCCGGTGTGGCCGCCGAGGTGGACGACGCGGCGATAGCCGTCCCCGGTGACCTGCTCGACGCCGGGGATCGCACGCGCGGCGAGGAAGCCGAGCAGGCGCGGCCAGTCGAGGGGGGCGCGGTGATCGAGGCGCAGCGACAGGCCAGGGCCGCTCGCGGGCAGGCCGCGACGCAGCTCGGAGGGGGCGCGACCGAAGCGCGCGAGGAACAGGGCGTTGAAGCGACGCACGCTGCGAAACCCACTGGCGAGCGCGAGCTCGGCGAGGCCGAGGTCGGTGTCCTGTAATAATTGTTTGGCGAGCGCGAGGCGGCGGGTCTGGGCCAGCTCGACGGGCGAGACGCCGAGCTGCTCCTCGGTGGCGCGTCGCAGGTGGCGGGCGGTGACGCCGAGGGTGGCGGCGAGGGCGTCGACGCCGTGCTCGTTGAGGAAGCCGTCGTCGATCAGGGCGGCGGCGCTTGCCACCAGGCGCGGGAGCGCGTCGACGGACGCGTGCCCGGGCGCGAGCTCGGGGCGGCAGCGAAAGCAGGCACGAAAGCCGGCGCGCTCGGCCTCGGCCGCGGAGCGATGAAAGCTGCACCGATCTCGCCGCGGGGTGCGGGCGACGCAGACCGGCCGGCAGTAGATGCCGGTGGTCGCGACGCCGACGAAGAACAGACCGTCGAAGCGGGCGTCACGGGCGGTGAGCGCGGCGTAGCAGGCGTCGAGGTCGAACACGGGGACGCTTGTAGCGTGACCCCGCGGCGCGGTCTGGCCGTTTTCGGACGTGAGCACCACAATGCCGCATACACCCGTTTCACGGGCGTTTCACGGGATCAGGGGGCGATGACGGGGGGACCGGGGAGGACGCGGGTGGCGAGGACGGCGGCCTCGGCCGCGATCGCGTCGTCATCGAGGATGCGGTCGAAGATGTAGAGCGGCCCGAACACGCCGTGCAGGGGGACCTTGGCGAGGCCGAGGGTCAGCGGGGCGGACGAGGCGTAGGCGCTGGACGGGACCCTGTCGTCGCCGACGCGCTCGGCGATCAGCTTGCCGTCGAGGAACAGGGCCATACGCTCGTCGGGGTCGAACACGGCGGTGAGGTGGAACGGCTTGTGGGTCGGGACGGCGACCTTCGCGTTGAGCTCGGCGAACTCGGCGGGGTCGTCCTTGCGGCCGTTGCTCGAGACGGTGAGGTACGGCCTGAGGTCCTTTTGCAAGCCGATCTGAAAGCTTCGCCCGCCGTTCTCGGCGGTCCAGCGCGAGACCAGCGGGAGCTGGGCGTTGGCGGCGCGATCGATCCTCGCCTCGAGGGTGATCGTGAAGGGGCCGCGCACGCGCGCGAGCGGGACGTTCGGGACGGTGTACGCGGCGTCGGTGCGCAGGACGAGCGCGTGGGCGTCACGCAACGGCTCGGTGCGCATGTTGCGAGGCGCCTCCTCCCACTCGACCGCGACGAGCGGGCGGCCGAGGGTGGTCCGACCGGGCGCGCCGGGCAGGAACAGCCACACGAACACGGCGAGGACCAGCAGCTGGCCGAGGACGAGGGCGATGCGCTTCGCGGTCGTCATGAGCCGGATGAGCTGGATGAGCTGGATGAGCCGGATGATCTGGTGGCCTCGACGCGCTTGATATGGTTGCTGTAGTCGACGTGGTCGTCGGGTCGCAGCTCCCACACGGTCGTGCCGTTGATGTCATCGATCTTGCGCAAGCCGAGGCGCTCGTAGAGGCCCTTGACGAGCGAGTTCTTGGCGGTGGGGATGTAGTGGCCGATGATGCGCGCGTGGCCGGCGTGGCGCCGGATCTCGGCCATGATGAAGGCCTCCATGCCGCGCGAGAGGACCCGGCAGCTCATGGCCCAGGTGTCGATGCGCAGGTGATCGAGCGGGTCGGCGGGGTCTTTCGGGAGGTCGAGGACGATCGTGCCGATGAGGCCGTTGTCGCCGAAGCGGTCCTCGAGGCGAAAGTACAGGCACACGCGCTGGGGGTCGGCCATGATGGCGCGCAGCTGGGCCTCGGTGTAGCGGGTGGTCGTCAGGTGGAACTGGTTGCTCTTGTTGAGCAGCTGGGCGAAGCGGGGCAGGTTGAAGTCGTCGAGGCGGCCGACGGTGCCGGTCATCGTGAGGCCCTGGAGGAACG
>JAYUXQ010001118.1:0-2931 GCA_043752905.1 Nannocystis sp.
GTGTGTGTACCGACCCGGCTCCACGCTGTCGCGCTCCCGGCGTCCAGCGCGACGCCATCCTTCGACGCGGCGGTCGGCGCCCGCGAGCAGGCGCGCGTCCACCTTCGGCGTCGGATCTCGGCCAGTCGCGTCACGCTGATCGTCGGTGCTGGCGTGCTGGTGACCGGCGCCGCGATCCTCACCGGCATCCTCATTGCCGGGGCTCCGACGGATCGATACGACGATGGTAATGATGGCTTCGAGTTCATCTACGGCGCCGTCCCCGTGGGTGTCGGAGTCCTCACCATGCTCGTGAGCGGCCCGGTCCTGATCTCCAGCCAGAACCGCCTATGCGCGCTCGCCGAGCCGCGGCGGTCGACCCTGCGCGTACGCCCGACGCTGTCGGCCAGCGGGCGCGGCGGGCAGGCCGGTCTCGTCCTCGACCTGCGCTTTTGATCGCCTGCACGGGGGTCCGCCGGGCCGCGCTCGGGTGATCCCGCGTGAGTCCAGGGGGCGAACGCGGGCGCGCGGTTTTTATGCTATGACGGCGGTCCTCCGCGCAGAAACTTATCCGATGAAAATATCGAACCTCTCGTCCCCCTCGCGTCGATCCATCCCGGGCCTCGTAGCGCTCACGCTCGCGCTGGCGAGCTGCACCAACGACGGCACGGGCGCGAGCACGGGCGACGCCAGCGGCTCCTCCGGCTCCTCCGGCACCACCGGCACCATGGGAACGCCCGGCAGCGCGACGGACGTCGAGCCCACCGGCGGCGCCACGGAGCCGGGCACGAGCGCGACCGGGAGCACGGGCACCACCGACAGCACGGGCACCACCGACAGCACGGGCACCGACAGCACGAGCACCGCGGGCGAGTCGAGCAGCGAGACCGGGTCGGGCGACAGCACCGCGGGCGCCGAAGCCTCGAGCGGGACCACGGAGGATCCGGGCAGCACGGGGGACCCCGGCAGCACGACGGATCCCGGCACCACCGCGAGCACGGGTGACACCGACGATACTGGCGTGCTCCCCGAAGAATTTATCAAGGTGCAGATCGTCGCGCTCAATGATTTTCACGGCAACCTCGAGCCGCCGGCGGGCAGCAACGGGCAGGTCGCGGTCGGTCCGAATATGAAGGTCGACGCGGGTGGGGCGGCGTTTTTGGCCGACCACGTGGCCAAGCTGCGCGCGGACAACCCGAACACGGTCGTGGTCTCGGCGGGCGACGTGATCGGCGCGTCGCCGCTGGTGTCGGCGCTGTTCCACGACGAGCCGACGATCGAGGTGATGAACCAGATCGGCCTCGACTACAACGCGGTCGGCAACCACGAGTTCGATCACGGGGTCGCCGAGCTGTTGCGCATGCAGGAGGGCGGCTGCCACCCGAAGGACGGCTGCCTCGACGGCACGCCGTTCCCGGGCGCGAGCTTCCAGTTTCTCGCGGCCAACGTGCTCGTGACCCTCGATCCGCCCGAGACTCTATTCCCGGCGTTCGCGGTGCACGAGGTCGCGGGCGTCAAGATCGGGTTCATCGGCATGACGCTCGAGGGCACGCCGGGGATCGTCACGCCGGTCGGTAACGAGGGCCTGAGCTTCCTCGACGAGATCGATCGCGCCAACGCGCAGGTCCCGGTGCTCGTCGGCATGGGGGTCGAGGCGATCGTCCTGCTGGTCCACGAGGGCGGGTTCCAGGGCGGCTTCTACGACGAGTGTGCCGGCATCTCCGGGCCGATCGTCGACATCGTCGAGGGCCTGGACGACGAGATCGACGTCGTCGTCACCGGCCACACGCACCAGGCCTACAACTGCGTGATCGCCGACAAGATCGTCACCAGCGCGGCGTCGCACGGGCGCGTGCTGACCGACATCGACATCGAGATCAGCACATGGACAGGGGACGTGACCGCGGCGAGCGCGAGCAACGTGGTCGTCACCCGCGATATGGCCGACCCCGACGTCGCCGCGTTCGTGGCCGGGTACAAGCAGCTCGCGGCGCCGCTGGCGAACAAACAGCTCGGCACGATCACGGGCACGCTCAACCGCTTCCCGCCGATGATGAAGCCGGGCCTGTCGACGATGGGGGCCGTCCTCGCCGACGCGCACCTCGCCGCCACCGCGCCCGCGCTGCTCGGCGGCGCCCAGATGGCGTTCATGAACCCGGGCGGGGTGCGGGCCGACCTGCTGTTCCCGGCGTCCAACGGCGAGCCCAAGGACGGCATCGTCAGCTACGGCGAGGCGTTCTCGGTCCAGCCGTTCGGCAACAGCCTGGTGGTGATGACGCTGACCGGCGCGCAGATCAAGACGATGCTCGAGCAGCAATTCTCGCCCGGTTACGACAATGTATTGCAGGTCTCGAAGGGCTTCACATACACATATAGCCAGAGCGCGCCGATCGGCATGAAGGTCGACGCCGCGAGCATCAAGCTCAACGGCGTGCTGATCGCCCCCGCCCTGAAGTACCGCGTCACGGTGATCAGCTACCTCGCCGCCGGCGGCGACAGCTTCTCGGTGCTCATCAACGGCACCGAGCGGCTCGGCGGCGTCACCGACATGGAGGCGTTAGAGGCCTACCTGGCCAAGAACTCGCCGGTCTCGCCGCCGACACTCGACCGCATCACCGTCGTGCCGTGAGAGGTCCACGACTCGACCGCGGCCAGCCGGACGTGCGACACTCACCGGGCCCCCGGAGCGCGAGGACGACATGACGGAGAATTTCGCGTTCAACCCCTTCGTGCCCGGCTTCGACGACGACCCGTCGCCGTTTTATCGTGAGCTTCGCACGCGCGCTCCGGTGTACTTCTGGCCGATGGCGGAGGCCTACCTGGTCAGTCGCTACGAGGACATTTTGGCGATGATGAAGGACCCGCGATTATCGCGGTCGCAGCGCGACGGCAAGCGTTACCAGCCGCTGCCGGACGTCCCGGAGTATGTCGAATATCGCTCGGCGACCGCGA
>JAYUXQ010001119.1:0-2927 GCA_043752905.1 Nannocystis sp.
GCCGACACGGAGATCGTGGCGTGCAGCTGGGCCGTCTCGTCGATGAGCACCGGGTAATCCTTCTTGCACGCCAGCGCCGTGACGCCGCCGCGGATGTAGCCGGTCAGCGGGAGGACATCCTTGAGGGCGACCAGCTCGCTGCGGCGGTCGCCGGTCGCGCGGGCGAGGGCCTTGAGGTCGAGCTGATCGTCGCCTGCCACCAGTGCGAGGCAGACGCCGTGGCGGTCGCCGCGGGCGACGAGGGTCTTAAAAACTTGCCCGGGCGGGAGGCCGACCTTGGCGGCGACGCGGACGGCGCGCAGGTCCTCGGGATCGACGTTCGCCCCGCGCAGCGTGGCGTAGCTGCGCAGCTCGTAGGCGATCCCGAGGTTGTCGAGGATGCGGGCGGCGTTGGTCTTGGCGGTCACTGCGGGACGATGCGGTAGACCTTGCCGTCCTTGAGGGTGTTGAGGCCGGTGACGACGACGGTGTTGACGAACAGGTCGCCGTATCCGTTGTGCCCGGAGCCGATGACGGGCTCGCCGTTGGTGTTGGCGACGACGTCCATCTCGTCGACGCTGCTGCCGTCCCACTTGAGCGCGAAGATCTCCGAGGAGCAGTAGTCGGCGTAGAAGTACACGCCGTCCCAGCCCGGGACCTCGCACGAGTGATAGACGCCGATGCCGGTGATCGAGCAGCGGTTGTTGTCGTCGTGCGAGTACTCGGTGATCGGGAGGGTGAGGCCGTCGGCGTTGACCTCGTTGGGCCCCGCGGACTCGTCACAGTTGGCGCCGCCGAAGCAGTGCTTGCCCTCCATGTCGTTCCAGCCGTAGTCGGCGCCGCCCTTGACGATCGAGACCTCCTCGTATTGATTCTGGCCGACGTCGGCGACGTAGAGGACGTCGGTCGCGCCGTCGAAGCTGAAGCGCCAGGGGTTGCGCATGCCCATCGCGTAGACCTCGGGGGCGTAGGCGTCGTCGTCGACGTGGGGGTTGTCGGCGGGCACGGTGAAGTCGAAGCCGTCGACCATGGGGCAGTCGTTGCAGGCCTTGTTGCTGTCGGGGGCGTTGTCGGGCTCGACGTCGATGCGAAGGATCTTGGCGAGCGGGGACTTGGGGTCGCGGCCGGTCCCGAACTGATCATTGGAGCCGCCGCCGTCGCCCATGCCGATGTAGAGCATGCCGTCGGCGCCGAACACGATCATGCCGCCGTTGTGATTGGACGCGGGCTGACCGACGGCGTAGACGAGGCGGCGCGAGCCGGGATCGACCTTGTTCGGGTCGTTGGCGTCGAGCTTGTACTCGTCGATGTAGGTCGGGCCGGGGCCCTGCCAGTCCTGCGGGTTGTAATTGATGTAGACGCGCGGGTCGTCGGGGAAGTTGGGGTGGAACGCGAAGCCGAGGAGGCCCTGCTCGGCGCCGATCTCGGTGGCGTCCTCGTTCTTGACCTTGACGTAGAGGAAGTCGTCCGAGTCCGGCGGCGCGGTGGTGATGCCGGGCTCGAGGATCTTGATGTGGCCGCCCTGCTCGACGATAAACAGCCTGTCCGGCTGCTTGGGATGGGCGATCGTCAGGACGGGGCGGTCGAAGCCGCTGGCGACCAGCTCGAGGCCGACCGCCGGCGTGCCGTCGACGGGGGTGTACGGGCACGCGGGCATGCCAGTGGTGCTGTCGTCGGTGGTCGTGCCGTCGGTCGTCGAGGTGGTCGAGGTCGTCGGGTCGGTGGTCGCGGTGGTCGAGGTGGGGGCGGTGGTCGGGTCGGTCGTCGCCGGGTCGGTGGTCGGGACGTCGCCGGTGGTGCCGGGGTCGGTGGTGCCCGGCGTGGTCGCGGTGCCACCGCTGCCGGTCTCGGTGCTGGTGGTCGAGGCGCTGGTGTCGGCGGAGGTGCCCCCGCCGTTGTCGCCGCAGGCAGTCGTCAGCGCCGCGCCGAACGTGCAAGCCAGGAGGGAGAGGTCACGCATGCTGTAGGTCATCCGGCGACGCTAACACGTCGCGCCCGCGTGCGTGCCGGGTGCGCGCCGGGGTCGACGGACCGCGGAGGCTCAGCGCTTGGTGACGCAGAAGGGGCGGGTGGTCTTGAAGGACGCGGGGTCGCCCTCGTTGACGCTGCCGTTCACCAGCACGACCCGCTTGGCCCGGCCGGCGCTGACGGGGTCGGTGACCCAGTAGGCGAGCTTTTGCACGTCGGTTTGGCCCTTGAACTTGATGACCTCGCCGGAGGAGGCGAGCCGCCACTGCGAGAGCTTGGCGAACTTCTTGGACTTGAGAGCGGTGCAGGCCGCCTTGGCCTCGTCGACGGTGCCGACGCTCGCGGAGGGGACCTTGGGCGTGAACAGGGTGCCCTCCTGCGCGACGAGTGCGAGGTCGGGCCTGGGCGGCGGGAGCTTGGTGCTGCGCTTGTCGTCGTCGTCGCCAGCGGTCGGGTCGTGCGTGCCGGCAGTGCCGGCGGTCGGATCGACGGTGCCGGCGGTGCCCGCGGTCGGATCGGTGGCGCCTGCGGTGGTCCCGGGAGCGATGTCGGGGGCGCCAGCGGTCGTGGCGGTGGTGCCTGCGGTGGTGCCTGCGGTGGTGCTCGGGGTCGAGCCTGCGGTGCCTGCGGTGCCTGCTGCGACGGCGCCGGCGGTGGCGGCCGGCTCGACTTGCGGGCCGTCGATGTTGCCGTTCTTCGGCGCGCCGGTCATCAGGAAGAAGCCGGTGCCGCCGATTGCGACCAGGAACAGCACGCCGAGGATAATGAGTGGGATCTTGCTGCCGCCTTCGCGGCCGGCGATCGTCGGCGGGCGGGTCTCCGGGGCGTGGGCGCCGATCGACCAGTTGTCGTCGGTCTGGACGGCGGCGCCGAGGTTGCCGCCGACGAAGGTGGAGGGATTGCCGGGCGGATGGCTGGCTGGCTGGGCCGGGCCGCCGAACTGGCTCTGTGGGGCGTGCGGGGTGATGAAGGTGGCGGGG
>JAYUXQ010001120.1:0-2927 GCA_043752905.1 Nannocystis sp.
GCGAGGAACCTCTATCTGGCGATGCAGCTGTGCGAGCTCGGTCTGCCGCTGGTGATCGCGCTCAACATGATGGATGTCGCGGCCGGGGCCGGCGTGCCGGTCGACCCGGACGCGCTGTCGCGGGCGCTCGGGGTGCCGGTGGTGCCGACGGTCGCGCGCACGGGCGAGGGCATCGATAGGCTGGTCGCGACGGTCGCGCGCTTCGGACATGAACTATGGGACATGTCCGAAGTGCGGGGTCGGCTGATGACCGCGGCGCTGCCTCCGGCGCTGGCGGGGTTCGAGCCGGCGCGGGCGCGATGGTTGCTGGCGGCGCAGGCGGGGGGCACGCTGGAATTGACCGGGGCGGTCGAGGCCGAGCGCAGCGCGCTGGCGGGGCTCGACGCGGGGTCGGTGGTGACGGCGGCGGGCGACCTGGTGATCGCGCGCTACGCCGAGGTCGACCGTGTGCTCGCGCAGATCGGGTACCGCGGCGGCGAGCGGGCCCCGGCGATGGACCGTTCGGCGCGGATCGACGGGGTGCTGACGCACCGCATATGGGGGCTGCTGATCTTCGTGCTGGTGATGGCGGCGCTGTTCCAGTCGATCTTCTCGTGGGCGGAGCCGCTCATGGGCGTGATCGAGGGGGCGATCTCATGGCTGTCGGAGCACACGAGAGGACTGTTGGGGCCGGGGCTGTTCACCGACCTCGTCACCGAGGGGGTGATCGCGGGGGTCGGCAACGTGCTGGTGTTCGTCCCTCAGATCGCGCTGCTGTTCCTGTTCATTGGTCTGCTCGAGGACACCGGCTACATGGCGCGGGCGGCGTTCCTCATCGACCGCCTGATGGCGCGGGTCGGCCTGCACGGGAAGGCCTTCGTGCCGCTGCTGAGCGGGTACGCGTGCGCCATCCCGGCGATCCTCGGGACGCGGACGATCTCCAGCTTTCGTGATCGCCTGGTCACGATCATGATGATCCCGTTCATGAGCTGCAGCGCGCGGCTGCCGGTGTATGTGCTGCTGATCTCGGCGCTGTTCGACGGCGAGTCGATGGTCGGGCCGTTCTCGCAGGCGAGCCTGGTGCTGCTGCTGATGTACGCGCTGTCGACGGTGTCGGCGCTCGCGGTCGGGGCAATTTATAAACGGACTCTTTTGAAGAGTCCGACGCCGCCGCTGGTGCTCGAGCTGCCGCCGTATCGCCTGCCGCGGCTGCGAAACACGCTGTTGCAGGTGTACGACCGCACGGCGGACTTCGTGCGCGACGCGGGCACGGTGATCCTGGCGATGACGGTGGTGCTGTGGGCGCTGCTGAGCTTCCCCAGGCCGCCCGAGGCGGAGACCCAGGAGTCGCCGATCGCGTACTCGGTCGGCGGTCGGGTCGGCAAGTGGATGGAGCCGGCGCTCGAACCAATGGGGCAGGACTTTCGCATGGGCATCGCGATCCTCGGCAGCTTCGCGGCGCGCGAGGTGTTCGTCAGCACGCTGGGCCTGGTGTACGGCATCGAGGCGGACGACGAGGACAACGTGCCGCTGCGCGACGCGCTGCGCGAGGCGAAGCAGCCCGATGGTCAGCGGCGCTACAGCTCATTGAGCGCGCTGGCGTTGATGGTGTTCTTTGTGTATGCGTGCCAGTGTATGTCGACGCTGGCGGTGGTGCGGCGCGAGACGAGGTCGTGGCGCTGGCCGCTGCTGATGTTCGTGAGCATGACGGCGCTGGCCTACGTGGCGGCGGTGCTGGTGTTCCAGGTCGGCCGCCTGCTCGGCTACGGGTGATCTCAGCGTCGTTGCTCGCGCAGCAGGTCGCGGATCTCGGAGAGCAGCAGCTCGGTGCCGGTGGGGGCGGGCGGCTCGGCGTTGGTCGGCTGCTCGGCGCGCATGCGGTTGATGAGCTTGACGACGGCGAAGATGACCAGGGCGATGATGAGGAAGTCGAACACCGACTGCAGGAACAGGCCGTGGCGCAGGGTGACGACCTTGGCCGGGTCGGTGCTGTCCTGGAGGACGACGGCGAGCTTGGCGAAGTCGACGCCGCCGACCGCCAGGCCGAGCGGGGGCATGACGATGTCCTCGACGAAGGAGGAGACGATCTTGCCGAAGGCGGCGCCGATGATGACGCCGACCGCGAGGTCGACGACGTTGCCGCGCACGGCGAAGGCTTTGAATTCCGACAGGAAGCTCATGGGGGACGATCCTCGCGGGCCGGCGGGTGTTTGTGGGCCAGGTTGTCCGGTGCGTCCAGAAGGGTGCAGCACCCCGTGGAGCGCGCGTCAGAGACGATCGGAGGCGATGCCGACGGCGGTGATGCCGGCGTCGTGGGCGGCGGCCATCATGCGGATGACCAGGCCGTACTTGACCCCGACGGCGGCGTCGATGGCGACCTTGCCGTCGTTTTGCAGCTTGGGGTTGGCCTTGAGCTCGCCGACGAGGGCGTCGTAGTTGGGGCTCAGCGGCTGGGTGCCGAGCTTGGCGTTGCCGGAGGCGTCGATGCTCAGCAGGAGGGTGGCGCTGGGGTCGGCCGGGCCGGTCTGCTTGGAGGCCGTCGGGATGTCGAGCGGCATCTGCGTGTTGGCCGGTGGCGGCGAGGCGACCATGAAGATGATGAGCAGGCAGAGCAGCACGTCGACCATGGGGGTGACGTTGATCTCGGCGATGGGGTCGCCCTCTTCACCGCCGACGCTGACCGACATGGCCCCAAGCTACCGGGGCCGGGCGCGGGTGTCCAGCGTAAACTGCGCGACTGGCGCTGTGATCCGCAGCACAGTTTGTACAGATGGAGGGCGCATAAAGTAACGCGATGAAGCGCTTTTCTGCCCATGTTTTAGTTTCTGCCCTGGTCCTGACCGCCTGCCCCGACGGCGGGAAGGACACCGAGAGCACCGGCGACGCCAGCACCGGCGGCGCGTCGACGTCGACCGGCGGCGGCTCGTCGGGCACGACGGACACGCCGA
>JAYUXQ010001121.1:0-2925 GCA_043752905.1 Nannocystis sp.
GGGCGTGGATCATGCCCGCTGCCAGCTCCTTGCCGGTGCCACTCTCGCCGAGCACGAGCACCGTCGAGGTCGTCGCGGCGACCCGCTCGAGCAGCACCTGCAACTTCTGGATCGCGGGCGAGCGACCGATCATCTCGCCGTGGACCGCCGGCGGTCCCTGCCTGGCCGCGGCGCCGAGCTGCTGGCGCTCGCGCGCGCTGTCTCCGATCGCACTCACGAGCTGGGCGGCGCACACCAACAAGCGCAGGGCCTCGTCGTCGTACGCGTGGCCGCTGGCGCGCAGGACCTCGCGCGGACCCCACTCGACGTAGAAGATCAGTCCCTCGCGACAGCAGGGCAGCGGACAGCGCCAGGTCCGGCAGGGGGCCCACGCTCGCGGCGCTGAGGATGTCACTGCCATCGGGGCTCAGCAGCAGCGCCCGCGCGGCCGGCAGCGCGTCGACCGCCCACGAGGTCGCCGCGCGCATCACCGCCGCCAGCGAGCCGCAGCGTGCCAGCCCCTCGCCGAGGGCCGCCAGAGCCGCCAGACGGCTCGCGCCCGGCTGTGTGAGTACACCGGTCGCATCGAGCTCGAGCGCGCGAGCGCCGGGGGGCTCGATCTCCTCGGTGGCGATGACGATCGTCGTGTTGCCGACGGTGAACGCGGCGCCGAGGGGCAGCAGTTGCCCCGGAGACAGCGGCAAGCGGTTGCCGGCCTCGACCGTCCACACTGGATTGACCCCGGCGATCTCGACGACGCGCACGCCGCTGTCCTCGCCCGCGATCGTCAAATGGTGGCGCGACACTGCGCTGTCGCCCAGCTACATGCCTTCACCGGCGCCGCGCCCGATGCTCAGCGCCTCGCCACGCAGCGAGATCTGACGTCCTCTGTCCGGCCCAGATTGTACGGTGAGGAGCAGCGGACGCACCTCGACGCAGTGTACACCGGGAGGAGCCAGTGAGCGCCGGATCCGCCTGGCCAGGTGTGCAGCCTGAGCGCCTCGTCGACTGGTTGACAGCGTGGGGGTGGGTGATACGTTTCCGGCTTCTGTGACCGAAAACACCTCCATTCCGCCAACCGGCAAGCGTGAAGACCCCCCGGAGCTCCCCGAGGTCGTGTCGCTGTTGCCCCTGCGCAACTCGGTGCTGTTCCCCGGCTCGATCATCCCGATCGACGTGGGCCGCCCGAAGTCGGTCAAGCTCATCGAGGAGGCCATCGCCAACGAGCGGCCGATCATCGGCATCGTGACGCAGCGGGAGGCCAGGGTCGAGGAGCCGACCGAGGCGGACCTGCATCCTGTCGGCTGCGCCGCACGGATCTTGAAGGTCATCAAGCTCGCCAAGGATAACTACAGCGTCATCCTCCAGGGCGTGATGCGGATCGAGATCGAGAAGATCGTCTCGACCGAGCCGTTCCTGCGCGCCCGCGCCGTCGAGCTGCCGGATCAGGACGCCGACGACGTCGAGGCCGCAGCGCTGGTCCAGAGCATCAAGGAGACCGCCAAGCGCCTGATCGCGCTCGTGCCCGAGCTTCCGCGCGAGGCCGCCGCGCTGCTCGACAGCGTCAGCGACCCCAGCCAGGTCGCCGACCTCGTAATCAGCAACCTCGACATCGAGGCCGGTGAGAAGCAGGAGGTGCTCGCCGCCAACAACGTGCGCGAGCGCCTGCGCAAGGTGCTGATGCTGCTGACGCGCCAGCTCGAGATCCTCAAGGTCCGCGAGCGCATCAACAGCCAGGTCCAGGAGGAGATGGGCCACTCGCAGCGCGAGTACGTGCTGCGTCAGCAGCTCAAGGCGATCAAGGGCGAGCTCGGCGAGATGGACGACGAGTCCGGCGACGCCGAGGAGTTCTCGAAGAAGATCACCGAGGCCAAGATGCCCGAGGAGGCCGAGAAGGTCGCCCGCAAGCAGCTCGACCGCCTCAAGTCCATGCAGCCGAGCAGCGCGGAGTACACCGTCACGCGCACCTACCTCGAGTGGCTCACCGACCTCCCGTGGTCGATCAGCACCGAGGACCTGCTCGACATCGGCGTCGTCCGCGACGTGCTCAACGAGGACCACTATGACCTCGAGAAGGTCAAGAAGCGCATCCTCGAGTACATGGCGGTGCTCAAGCTCAACGCAAGTAAAAAGGGCCCGATCCTGTGCCTCCTGGGCCCCCCGGGCGTCGGCAAGACCTCGCTCGGCAAGAGCATCGCCCGCGCGATCGGCCGCAAGTTCGTGCGCATCAGCCTCGGCGGCGTGCGTGACGAGGCCGAGATCCGCGGACACCGACGCACCTACGTCGGCTCGCTGCCGGGGCGCATCGTCCAGGCCCTCAAGCGCGCCGGCACGAATAACCCTGTCGTGGTCCTCGACGAGATCGACAAGCTCGGCCACGACTTCCGTGGTGATCCGTCGTCGGCGCTGCTCGAGGTCCTCGACCCCGAACAAAACAACACCTTCAGCGACCACTATCTCGACGTGCACTTTGACTTGAGCAAGGTGCTGTTCATCGCGACGGCCAACCAGCTCGACACGATCCCCGCACCGCTGCGCGACCGCATGGAGATCATCGAGGTCCCCGGCTACACGTTCGAAGAAAAGCTCAACATCGCCAAGCAACATCTGGTGCCGAAGCAGGTCAAGGACCACGGCATCACCGACGACCACATCAACATTCCTGACGCGACGATGTTGAAGATCGCCACCAGCTACACGCGTGAAGCGGGCGTTCGTAATCTCGAGCGCGAAGTGGCCAGCGTGGCGCGTTCTGTCGCTGTCGACGTCGCCAACCACGACAGCAAGAACGGTCCGTTTCAGAAGATCATTGTCGACGGAACCAAGCTCGAAGAGATCCTCGGCCCCGAGAAATACTTCAACGAGTCGGCTGAACGCACGTCGCTGCCGGGTGTGGCGACAGGCCTTGCCTGGACGGCAGCCGGTGGTGATCTGCTCTTCATCGAA
>JAYUXQ010001122.1:0-2925 GCA_043752905.1 Nannocystis sp.
AGCAGCTTCTGCTTGGCCTTGAAGCGGTACGCGTTGAAGATGTCGACGCTGCCGTGGATCGTGCGGCACGTCTGCGTACGAGCCTCGCCCTCGAGCGGCCCCTTCGTGTTCGGGTCGATCAACCGCGAGGCCAGCCACGCGTCGACTTGCTGGCAGTACGCCGGGTCGCCGCCGTCGCACAGGGCCTCGCTCAGGTTGGCACAGGGCTCCCCGCATGCCGGCAGGACGCAGAGCAGAGCCAGAACAGCACGAAGAGGGCGCATTTCGAGGGAACGCTAGACCACAGCGGCTGCCATGGTCACGCGACTCACGCGGGTCAAGCGGGTCAAGCGACTCAAGCGACTCAAGCGGGTCAAGCGACTCAAGCGACTCAAGCGCTCGTCCTGCCGGATCTCAGTAGCGCGGCACGGCCGCGTCGACCTCGCGAGACCAGGCTTCGATGCCGCCGCGGAGGTTGGCGACGCGGGTGAAGCCCTGGTCGAGGAAGAACTGGGCCGCCTGCTGGCTGCGGCCGCCGTGGTGGCAATGGAACACCAGCGGCGTGTCGCGCCCCAGCGCGAGGATCTCGTCGCGCGTGGCCTCGTCGAGCAGCGTGGCACCCTCGATCCTGGCGATCTCGCGCTCCTGGGGCGAGCGCACGTCGAGCAGGCGCACCGGGCCGGCCGCCATCCGCGCCTTGAGCTCGGCCGGTTCGATCTGCTGGACCGTCGGCGGCGCGTTGGGGTTCTCGATCTTGAAGCCGGCCTGCCCGTTTTGTTCGACGAAGTCGAAGCCGAGGCCCTCGGCCCGCGCCGCGCTCATGCGGTCGAGCACAAAGCGGATGCCCCCGACCTCGACCGTGACGTCGCCCGGGCGCGGCGGCTCGACCCCGAGGTCGTGCTCGAAGCGCGGCGAGATCGTCACGCGGACGGCATCGTCGGGGCCCGCGTCGGCCGTCGCCTCGCGGAACACCTCGGCGGCCCGCTTCGTGACCGTGATGCGGGGCGGCGTCACCGGCCCCGCGGTGGCGCCCAGCAGCGCCTCGAGCTCGCCCGACGCCTGCATCTCGCGGACGATGTCGGCCCCACCGACGAACTCGCCGCGCACGTACAGCTGCGGGATCGTCGGCCACGACGACAGATCCTTGATCCCGTCGCGCACCTCGGGGTCGGCGAGCACGTCGACCGTGCGATAGTTAGGGACCAGGCCGTCGAGCGTCGCCACCACCGCCGCCGAGAACCCACACTGCGGGCGCGCGCGGTTGCCCTTCATGAACAGCACCACCGGTTCGGTGGCGATCATGGCTCGCAGACGACTGCGCAGTTCCTCGCTGATCGGCATGCGGCCGAGTGTACGCGAGCCCACGGGCGACCCGACTGCGGTCCGCAGGCGAACATGTGCGGGACCTCGCGCCCGCTGCGTGGGCCGCCGCTGATACGCTGGCCGCGCCCATGCCCTCGCCTCGCCTCCCCGTGTTCGCGTGTCTGCTCCTCGGCGCCGGCCTCGCGTGCAACAGCGACGACCTGTTCGCCGACGCGACCGGCTCGACGAGCACCGGCGAGCCCGGCACCACCGGCACCCCGACCACGACCGGCGCCAGCTCGACCACCGGCGACCCGACCACCGGCGACTTCACCACCGGCGCCGCCGAGTCGAGCAGCAGCAGCAGCAGCAGCAGCGGCGGCGACGAGACCACCGAGGCGCCGCCCGAGCAGACCTGCCGCGACGTCTTGATGTGCGTCGGCGGGTGCGCGCTGACCCTCGACCCGGCCTGCTTTCAGATGTGCGCGCAGGGACTGCCGCCGGACGAGGCGATGAAGGCCGCGCAGCTGGGCCTGTGCATCGGCACCTCGTGCTTCGACTCGGGCGCGTGCGCCCCGGACACGCTGATGGACCCCAAGTGCCTCGCGTGCATCGCCATCGGGATTTTGAGCCCCAACCCGCCTGGTTGTGAGGACGAGGCCGCGGCCTGCGAATGAGAAGTCGCCGCTTCAGGGCTTGTGCGATATGCCGCGCTCGGGCATAGATCCCCCGCCGTGTCGACCTCCGAGGCGATCACCAACGGGATCCGCGTTCGCGTGGTGTCCCAGTACCTGCCCGACCACAGCGCGTCCGAGCCGCGCGAGCGGCAGTGGTTCTTCACTTACACGGTGCGGATCTCCAACGAGGGCCTCGACACCGTCCAGCTGATGACCCGTCACTGGATCATCACCGACGCCAACGGTCACAGCGAGGAGGTCCGTGGCCCCGGTGTCGTCGGCGCCCAGCCGTCGCTCGCCCCTGGCGAGTCCTTCGAGTACACCTCGGGCTGCCCGCTACGCACCGCCTTCGGCACCATGCGCGGCAGCTATCAAATGGTCAGCGACGACGGCCAGGAGTTCGACGCAGAGATCGCGCCGTTCTCGCTCAACGTCCCCTACGCCGTGAACTGACGCGCTCCCCGGCGCCGCGCGCCCGAGTCACTTCGCAGCCTCGCCGTCCCGGGGTCACTCCCCGGCGCTACGCGCCCGAGTCTCTCAGCGCTGCGCGCCCGGGTCACTCCCCGGCCTCGCCGTCCTGAGTTATCGTCGCGCATGGCCTTCGTCACTCGCGCTCACTGTCTCGCGGTCCTCGCCGCCCTCGCCGCGCCTGCTCTCCTGCAGGTCGCGTGCGGCACCGGCGACAGCGACACGGGCGGCGCGGAGTCGACCGGGACCACGGTGAACGACAGCGGGACGACCGGCGACAGCAACTCCACGCCGACCACCGAGCCCGCGACGACGGACGGCACGACCACCGCCGACCCCTCGACCACCTCGACCACCTCGACCACCTCGACCACCTCGACCACCTCGACCACCGCCGACGACACCGACGACACCACCGGCAGCGCCGAGACCGGCCCGATCTGCGACGTGGGCACGCCCAACTGCGCGTGCGACGACGGCAACTGCGTCGACGGTTACG
>JAYUXQ010001123.1:0-7234 GCA_043752905.1 Nannocystis sp.
GCGGGTCGGCAACACCTCGATGGACCTGCTGCTGCTCAACCTCTACTTGCTCGGCCAGCTCGACGCGAGCCGTCACGACCTGTCGTGCCTGGTCGAGTACGTCGAGGCGGTCAGCAACTACACGGGCGTCCCGATCCACCCGAGCTATCCGCTGTCGGGTCGCGACGCGTTTCGCACGGCGACGGGCGTGCACGCGGCGGCGGTCATCAAGGCCGAGAAGACTGGCGACCACGACCTCTCGGACCGCGTGTACTCGGCCGTGCCGGCCCGCGTGTTCGGGCGCAAGCAGGAGATCGAGATCGGGCACTACAGCGGCCGCTCGAACGTCCTGTACTGGCTCAAGTCCCACGGCTACGAGGCGTCGGACGAGCTCGTCGATCGCGTGTTCAACTTCGCCAAGCTACAGGATCACACGCTGACGGCCGACGAGGTCAAGGCCGTGATCGCCCAGGCTTGAAGTCGGCTGAGCTGACGTGAGGGACAGGTCCGATCGGACCTGTCCCTTTGTTCATGTCACCAGAGCACCTTGAGCAGCTTCTTGCACTCGCGGGCGAGGGCCTGGAACAGCTCGGGGTCGACCCACTTCTCGGGGATCGCCACGCGGTTGCCGGCGACGGTCGGGACCGCGGAGAGGGCGATCTGCATCGGGAACAGGTCGGTGCGGGACCAGCCCTGGGCCCGGATCTGCGGGGTCTCGAGCGGCATCCAGCCGCGTGGTTGATCGCCCCAGACCAGCCATTGCAGGTCGGGGGGCTCGCGGTGGGGGTCGTGCGTGCCCGGCCACAGCACCAGGCCGGGCCGGGCCGTGCCCTCGCGGGGGCGGATCATCACCGGCAAGAGCAGGGCGTCGGCCGGCAAGACCTCGGCCGCGGGGCGGCGGAGCACCGGCCGCTCGAGCAAGGCGCCGTGGCCGTGGGTCACGAACACGGCCTGCGAATCGGCGCCGAGGACGGCGTCGACCTTGAGCTCGCCCAGGCCCGGGCCGGTCAGCTTGCTTCGCGTCAGGGTGAAGTCCGGCCGCTTGTCGGCCGCCTCGGCTGGCCTGGGTTCTACCAGTGTGCGTGTGCCGAGCTTGGCGGGCTGCCAGGAGAGGGTGCCCGGGTCGACCCGCCACAAACGGCCGAGGGTGCCGTCCGCCTGCGGACCGCCGAACACCAGCCGCGGGGCGCCGGCGGCCGACCCGTACAGCAGCATGCACTCGGCCGGCCACTCGAGGCGGCACTCCTCCGCCTCCGGCAAGGGCACGAAGTCATCCTCCTCGCCCGCGGCCGGTTTCGGCTGGTCGACGAGGAAGCGCTGGAGCAGGCCACGGGGGCGGAGCACATAGACCCAGCGTTCGTCCCCGGCGACGGCCAGCGCGGTGGCGGCGCGCAGCGGCAGGCGGGGGAACTTCTCGGCGTCGACGCGCATGTGTCGGCCGGTCCAGGCGACGGCGCCGTCGCGAGCGGCGAGGATGCAGCGACCCATGCTGGTGAGCCCGAGCGCGACGATGCCCTCGGCCTCGACCTCGGTGGTGCTGGTCGTGCGCAGCTTGAGCTGCATGTAGCCCTCGGGTCGCTGCGGGTCGATGACCCAGGCGTTTTGCGAGCCATCGGCCCACACCGCGCGGCCCTCGAGCGCGACCAGTCCGAGGACCGGGTGCTCAGGTGACTTGCGGCGATGGACGGGCGTCTCCTTCTCGATGTCCCACAGGACCTCGCCGTGGTGGCCGACGCCGCACAGCAGGCCAGGACGCAGCAGGCACACGCGGTCGACGAAGTCGGCGAGCTTGGTGCCGACCTTGGTGACGGTGGAGGAGAAGATGCTGCCGTAGTGGAGGTGGTGCCCACCGATCCACAAAGCGCCGTCCTTGCTGGCCTCGGTGACGCTCGGCTCCGGGGAGGTGAGCTCGATGGTCCGCTCGACCTCCAGCGTGGCGAGGCTGAGCAGCCACAGCTCGTACGGCAAAGCGACCGTCAGGTGCTTGCCGTCGCGACTTACGTCGAGTGACAGCGGTCGATCGTCGAGCGAGGTGGCGTCGGCGGCCTTGGTGCCGGCGACGGTTCTCTGGCCCGTCGTGCCCGGGGATCGCTTGATGGGAGCCTGCCGCCGCATGGGCCGCGAGCGTATCACGCCACACCTGGAAGTGGATCACGCCGTGCTCGGCCATATGGTGCTATGCGGCCAGGAAGCGCTCGCTCGACTCGAGCAGCGCCTTGCTCGGGATGCAGCCGACGTTGAGGCAGGTGCCGCCGAGGGCGCTGTCCTTCTCGACGCACGCGGTCATGAGGTCGAGCTGCGCCGCGCGGATCGCAGCGACGTAGCCGCCCGGGCCGGCGCCGATGACGACGAGGTCGAGCTGTCAGCGTTCTCGGACATCGTCTTATTAAACTTCCAGCATGAGGCGCTCGGGGGCCTCGATGCGCTCCTTGATGTGGACCAGGAACTGCACGGCCTCGCGACCGTCGACCAGGCGGTGGTCGTAGCTGAGGGCGAGGTACATGATCGGGCGGATCTCGACGGCGCCGTTGACCGCGACCGGGCGCTCGACGACGTTGTGCAGGCCGAGGATGCCGGACTGCGGCGGGTTGAGGATCGGCGTCGAGAGCATCGAGCCGTACACGCCGCCGTTGCTGATCGTGAAGGTGCCGCCGCTCAGCTCATCGAGGGTGAGCTTGTTGTCGCGGGCGCGGGTGCCGAGGCGACCGATCTCCTTCTCGACCTCGGCGAAGCTCAGGGCGTCCGCGCCGCGGACGACCGGGACGACGAGGCCCTTGCCGCCGCCGACCGCGACGCCGATGTCCCAGAAGTGCTTGTAGACGATGTTGTCGCCGCGGATCTCGGCGTTGACCGCCGGGAAGGCCTTGAGGGCAGACACGGCTGCCTTCACGAAGAACGACATGAAGCCGAGCTTGACGCCGTGCTTGTCGACGAAGTTCTGCTTGTAGAGCGCGCGCAACTTATAAATGCCGGACATGTCGACCTCGTTGAAGGTCGTCAGGATCGCGGCGGTCGACTGCGCGTGGACGAGTCGCTCGGCGACGCGGCGGCGTAGCGGGCTCATCGCCACGATCTCCTCCTGGCCGGGCGCGGCTGCGGGCTTGGCCTGGGCCGGTGCGGCTGCGGGCTTCGCGGGCTGGGCCTGTGCGGGCTGAGCGGGCGCTTGCTGGGCTTGCGCGGGCTGCTGGGCTTGCGCGGGCTGCTGGGCTTGCGCGGGCTGCTGGGCTTGCGCGGGCTGCTGGGCCTGGGCGGACTGCTGCGGTTGTGCGGCGCGCTGGACGTCTTCTTTCAGGATGCGACCGCCGCGGCCGGTGCCCTCGACGCTCTCGAGGTCGACGCCGCTGCGGGCCGCCTCGGCGCGGGCCGAGGGCATCGCGGGGGTGGGGATCGATGAAGCCTCGGGCTTTGGTGTCGCGGCCTTGGCGGCGTCCTGCTTGGCGGCGGTCTCTTCTTTTTGCGTGTTCGAGGCGGGCGAGCCGGAGATGCCGCCGGTGTCCGTGCCGGTGGCATCGTTGGCGCCGGGCTTGCTGCCCTCGGTCTTGTTGCCCTCGGGCTTGCTGCCCTCGGACGTGCTGGCTTCGGGCTTGGCGCTGCCGGCCGTGCCGGCCTCGTCGACCTCACCGATGACGTCGCCGACGCGGACGGTGGAGCCCTTGTCGGCGGCGTGTCGGGTGATGATGCCGGCGACGGGGGAGGGGACCTCGACGGTGACCTTGTCGGTCTCGAGCTCGACGAGCGGCTGGTCGACCTCGACGCGGGCGCCGACGGGTTGCAGCCAGTTGGCGATGATGGCTTCGGTGATGGACTCGCCGAGGGCAGGGACTTTGATCGAGCTGGGCATGGTGGTCTCGCGGTCGGAGGGCGGTCGGAGGAGGAGCGGTCAGGCGAGGTTGGCGAAGGCTTCCTCGAGGATCAGCTTGCGCTCGAGGGCGTGGCTGTCGGGGGAGCCGGTGGCCGGGCTGGCGCTGGCGGCCCGACCGACGTAGCGGGGGGCCGAGAAGTGCTCGCCGTGGACCTGATGCAGCTGGGCGAGCAGATCCTCGAGCAGCGGCCGCACGAAGGTCCAGCCGCCCATGTTCTTGGGCTCCTCTTGGACCCACAGCAGGTCGCGCGCGTGCGGATAACGGCCGAGGATCGCGGCGAGCTGGATGGTGGGGAATGGGTAGAGCTGCTCGACGCGGACGAGCGCGACCTTCTCGGCGCCGAGGTGTTCGCGCTCCTCGTGGAGGTCGTAATAGACCTTGCCGGCGCTGAGCATGACGCGGGTGACCTTGGTGGGGTCGGCGTGGACGTCGTCGATGGCGCGCTGGAACCCGCCGTCGACGAAGTCGGAGGCGGGCGAGAACGACGGGCGAAAGCGCAGCAGGCTCTTGGGGCTCATCATGATCAGGGGCTTACGCCACGGGCGCAGGACCTGACGGCGCAGGACGTGGAACACCTGGGCCGGCGTGGTCAGGTTGCAGACCTGGATGTTGTCCTCGGCGGCGAGCTGCAAGAAGCGCTCGAGGCGGGCGCTCGAGTGTTCGGGGCCCTGACCCTCGTAGCCGTGCGGGAGCATCAGGACCAGGCCGTTGAGGCGGTTCCACTTGTCTTCGCCGGAGACCAGGAAGTTGTCGATGATGATCTGCGCGCCGTTGACGAAGTCGCCGAACTGCGCCTCCCAGATGACGAGCGCGGCGGGGGCGATGAGGCTGTAGCCGAACTCGAAGGCGAGCACGGCGTACTCGCTGAGCGGGCTGTTGTAGATCTCGAACTTGCCCTGGCCCTCGTTGAGCTCGTAGAGCGGGGACCAGGCGCGGCCGGTCTTGATGTCGGTGTAGACCGCGTGGCGGTGACTGAATGTACCGCGCTGACTGTCCTGGCCGCTAAAGCGCACGTTGATGCCGGCGCTCAGCAGCGCAGCGTAGGCGGTCATCTCGCCCATCTGCCAGTTGAGTGGTTGGTTGCCCGCGAGCATCTCCTTGGCCTCGGCGACCAGGCGCTGGAGCTTGGGGTGGAGGTTGAAGTCCTCGGGCCAGCGGGTCAGGCGGGCGGCGATCTGGTCCCAGGTGCCCTGGTCGACGGCGGTCGGGACCTCGGGGGTCTCGACGTCGGGGCCGCCGCGATAGGCCTGCCACACGCCGTGCATGGGGGCGCGCCGGGGCTTGCGAGATTTGCTGCGCGCCTGGGCGAGGGCGTCGTCGTATTGCTTGGTCCAGCGCTCGTCGAGGGCGTTGGCCTCCGGCTCGGTGATCGTGCCGCGGGCGATCAGCTCGCGTTGATAGAGCGTGCGCACCGAGGGGTGGTTCTTGATCAGCTCGTACATCAACGGCTGGGTGAAGGTCGGGTCGTCGCCCTCGTTGTGGCCGAACTTGCGGTAACAAACGAGGTCGACCACCACGTCGCTCTTGAAGCGCTGGCGAAACGCCATCGCCAGGCGCGCGACGTAGGCGTTGGCCTCGACGTCGTCGCCGTTGACGTGGAACACGGGGACCTGCAGCAGGTGGGCGGCGTCGCTCGAGTAGATCGTCGAGCGGCAATCTTGCGGGTCGGTGGTGAAGCCGACCTGATTGTTGATGACGAGGCGGATCGTGCCACCGACGCGATAGCCGCGCAGGCGCGCCATGTTGAGGGTCTCTTGCACGATGCCCTGGCCGGCGAACGCGGCGTCGCCGTGGATCGTGATGCCCATGACCCGATCGCCGCCGTTGTCGCCGATGGCGTCTTGCTTACCCCGCACGCGGCCCTGGATCACCGGCGAGATCGCCTCCAGGTGGCTGGGGTTGAAGGCCAGCGCCAGGTACATCGGGTGGCCCTTCTCGGTCGTGTACTGGCGGAAGTAGCCCATGTGGTACTTCACGTCGCCCGAGCCGAGGCTCTCCCACGGGTCGCCCTTCTCGAACTCGGAGAACACGTCGGCGACCGACTTGCCCATGATGTTCATGAGCACGTTGAGGCGGCCGCGGTGGGCCATGCCGAAGATGATCTCGCCGATGCCGAGCTCGGCGCCCTCCTCGATCATGCAGTCGAGCAGGGCGATCATCGCCTCGGCGCCCGAGATCGAGAAGCGCTTGGCGCCGAGGAACTTGCTATGCAGGAACTTATCGACGCTCTCGATGCCCGCCATCATGTTGAGCAGGCGGTGCTGCTCGGGGACCGGTGGCATCAGCTTGTTCTCGCAGCCCTCCATGCGGGCCTGTAGCCACGTGCGCTGCTCGAGGTCCTGGATGTGCCAGTACTCGACGCCGACGTTGCGGCAGTAGGTGTTCTTGAGGCGGTCCCAGATCTGGCGCAGCGTCGCGTTGCCGCCGGGCATCAGCAGGCCAGGATCGAAGTTGCGATCCATGTGCTCCTCGCCGAGGCCGAAGTACGCGGGGTCGAGGCCCGGCGTCGCGGCCTTGCGCGGGCGACCGAGCGGGTCGACCGTCGCCGCCATGTGACCGTGCAGGCGATAGCTCTCGATCAGCTTGTTGACGCGCGACTGCAGCGTGAACTGCTCGACCTCCTGGACGTTCTGCGGGTTCGCAACCGGCGTCGGCGCTGTAGGCGTGGGCGCGCCAGCTTCGCCGGTGCGGTCCATGCCGAGGTCGCGGAGCACGGGGACCCACTGCGGGTCGACGGACGACGGATCGCGCTGGTAGGCCTCGTAGAGGGCTTCGAGGAACGCGAGGTTGTGCCCGCTGAGCGTGGACTCGATATCCATGGTCGGGCCGCAGTCTACTCGTTTACCGGAGGGTGACAATATTCGCGGGGCACGTCGCCGACGGGCCCGCTCGCGCGATCTGCGCCACCCGTGAAAGGCCGGGTGGGGGCCCGTACGACGGCCCCGGGTGCGGGGCGTGCACGGGCGCGCGGAGCGGGACTGGCCGGCGCTGGCGGGCAAAAAGAGGGGAGAAGCCGCGGCGGAATTGTGTCAACCTTCGCCCCACGATGAGCTCCAAGGTCAACCTCGATGTTCTCAACCGCCAGGTCGCCTACTCCGGGGAGGGAATCTCCGTAAAGTCGCTGGAGACCGAGATCGCCAAGGAGCGGGAGGTCCAGGACACCAAGGTCGACGAGCTCAAGGGTCTGCGCGAGCGCAACATCGAGATCCAGGGGGCGATGGCCGACGAGCTCAAGAAGCTGCGCAAGTTTAGCGACTATCTCAACGGCACGAGCGTCAAGGGCGGGTTCCTGGCGGGCTTCAAGGAGGTCCTGAGCTACATCCCGGGGCTCAAGGGCCTGGCGCTGAGCCAGCGATCGATCGAGGAGCTGCTCAAGGCGCAGTACCACCTCA
>JAYUXQ010001124.1:0-7233 GCA_043752905.1 Nannocystis sp.
GGACCGAGCTGGACGTGTGGCGCTACATCCAGCGCGAGGCGATCGACCTTCCGACGCTCTACTACGCCCACGAACGCACGGTGTTCGAGCGCGACGGAATGCTCCTCACGCCCCACCCGGCGCTGGCGCGCAAGGACTCCGAGCCCCTGGAGCGGCGCATCATCCGGTATCGCACCGTAGGCGACGCGAGCTGCACTGGGGCCGTCGAATCCACCGCCACCACAGTGGCCGATGTCATCGCCGAGGTGGCCGCCACACGCATCACGGAACGCGGCGCGACTCGCGCGGACGACCGTGCAAGCGAGGCCGCCATGGAGGATCGCAAGAAGGAAGGCTACTTCTAATGACCGCCATCGCATCCGCGCGGCCCGCCTCGGAACCAGGCGCATCTGGACCACCCGTCCCCGACTCGCAGCAGGCCTCGATACTGCGTTTCGCCACCGCCGGGTCCGTCGACGACGGAAAGTCGACGCTCGTGGGCAGGCTGCTTCATGACACCAAGTCGATCCTGACCGACGCCTACGAGGCGGTCGAGCGCGTCACTCGCGAGCGCGGGGGCGATGGCATCGACCTAGCGCTTCTCACCGACGGCCTGCGCGCCGAGCGCGAGCAGGGCATCACGATCGACGTCGCCTATCGTTACTTTAGCACCGACCGCCGCAAGTTCATTATCGCGGACTGCCCGGGCCACGAGCAGTACACCCGCAACATGGCGACCGGCGCCAGCAACTGCCACCTGGCGATCATTTTGATCGACGCGCGCCACGGCGTCATGCCGCAGACCCGGCGCCACAGCTTTATCTGCGCGCTGCTCGGCATCAAGCACCTCGTCGTGGCGATCAACAAGATGGACCTCGTCGACTACGACGAGGCTCGCCATGACCAGATCAAGCAGGATTACACCGACTTCATCGCCAAGCTCGAGGTCCACGACCTCAGCTTCATCCCGATGTCCGCGTTGACCGGCGAGAACGTGGTCGAGCCCGCGCCGAGCATGCCCTGGTACCTCGGCCCCCCGCTCCTCGCCCACCTCGAATCCGTACACATCGCCTCCGATCACAACCTCACCGACCTGCGCTTCCCCGTGCAGCTGGTCCAGCGCCCGAGCCACGACTTTCGCGGCTTCGCCGGCACAATCGCCTCCGGTGTGCTGCGCCGCGGCGACGAGGTCGTCGTCCTCCCCTCACGCGCGCGCTCCCACATCGACCGCATCGTCACTTTTGACGGGGACCTCGAGCAGGCCCAGGCGCCGATGGCCGTCACGCTCACCCTCACCGACGAGGTCGACGTCAGCCGCGGCGACATGCTCTGTCACCCCGACAACTTGCCCCACGAGTCCGATCAGGTCGAGGCGATGATCGTGTGGATGGCCGAGAAACCCCTCGTCCCCGGCCGCAGCTACCTGTTCAAACAGACCACGCGCGTCGTGCCGGCCGAGCTCGCCACGCTGCATCACGCGGTCGACGTCGGCTCGCTCGAGCGCCGGCCCGCGAGCAGCCTGGCGATGAACGAGGTCGGCCGCGTCACCCTCGCGCTGCATCGCCCCATCTTCCTCGACCCTTACAAGATCAACCGGGCCACCGGCGCCTTCATCATCGTCGACCGCAGCAGCAACGGCACCGTCGGCGCCGGCATGCTCCTCGACCACACCGGGACCGCCGACACCGCCCCCCGCGACCCGTGGAACGCCCCCGGCGTCGACGAGGGCCCGCGAGACCCCGGTAGCACGATCACCGCCGAGGAACGCCTCATCCGCTTCGGCCAGCGCGCCGTCACCCTGCTGCTCACGGGCCTGCCCGCGTCCGGCAAGGCCACCCTCGCCTACGCGCTCGAGCGCAAGCTGTTCGACGCCGGTCGCGCGGTCACCGTGCTCCACGGCCCGGCGATGCGCCGCGGTCTGTCCCGCGACCTCGGCTGGTCCGCCGACGACCGCAGCGAGAACCTGCGCCGCAGCGCCGAGGTCGCCCGCCTCATCAACGACGCCGGCCTGCTGTGCATCTGCGCCTTCGTGGCCCCGCACGCGGCCGTGCGCCAGCGCGTGCGCCAGCTGCTCGGCGACGAGCGAGTAATCGAGGTCTACCTGTCCGCCCCGGCCGAGGTCTGCCGCCAGCGCGACAAGACCGGCATGTACGCGCGCGCCGAGCGTGGCGAACTCAAGGCCTTCCCGGGCGTCAGCGCCCCGTACGAGCCCCCGGAGCGCCCCGACCTCGCGCTGCCGACCGACCGCCTCGGGCCCGACGAGTGCGTCGAGCGGGTCCTCGCGCTGCTCCGCGAGCGCGGGCTCATCACGTAAGCGTGGTCACCGGGCCGGCACTTCAGGGAGAGACCCCCGTCACTCCCGCGCCGGCTTTCGGCTAATGTTCGCCGCATGCCCTTTCGCAGCGACGATCACGCGCCGACCAGCATCTACGTGCCCGCCGACCCCCTCGCTCGCTTCACCGAGATCCACGCCGCCCTCGACGTCGAGCGCAAGTGGCTCGGCGACAAGGTCCCGCTGCGCCTCGCCGCGGTGTGCCTGATCACCACCCCCGGTGAGCCCGCGCTGCTGGCCTCGGCGACCCGCCGCCGCGACGCCGACCTGCGCTCCGGCCTGGGCTGGCTCAGCAACGTCACCGGCGCCGTGCGCATGTTGATCGCCGCCCAAATGGTCAAGCACGGCGACGACCCCGTCACCTTCATCGACGAGGTCGAGCGCGTGCGGGCCCTGATGCGCGCCGCCAAGGTCCGCCGCGACGCCGTCTACGAGACCCTCGCCGTGCTCGTGCTGCGCCGCGTCCTCGGCCCCCAGCAGCGCATCGAGGCCGCCCACATCGACCGCTTCCACGCGATCTACGAGGCGATGAAGCGCCACCACTGGTTCCTCACCGGACCCGAGGACTACCCGGCCTGCGCCATGCTCCTGGCCCGCGACGAGGACCCGGAGACGATCGGCGACGGCACCGACGCCATCTACAAGGCGCTGCACGACCGGGCCGACATGTCGCGCGGCGACGCCCTGCAAACCGCCGCAAACGTCCTGTATCTCGCCGGCGTCGAGCCGACCGTGATCGCCGACCGCTTCGCCCAGATGACGAACGGGTTTCGCGACGGCGGCGCCCGCATCGGTCAGCAGCAATACGACGAGCTGGCGATCCTTTGCTTCCTCGCCTGGCCCGTCGAGCGCGTCATCGAGACCGTCCTGGGGTTTCGCACCCAGCTGCTGGAGACCCAGAAGTGGATCGGCAAGGATAGCGCCCTCAACCTCGCCGCCAGCCTCGCCTTCATCCGCATCGCCGGCCAGGACAGCGCCCTGGGCCCCTTGGCGGACGCCAAGCTGTTGCTGGACATGCAAGCGATCGTCGCCGCCCGCCAGGCCGCCGCGACCGCGACCGCGACCGCGACCGCGACCGCGACCTCGACCTGACCCGACCTGACCCGACCTGGCCCCGGGCCCCGTGCCCCGTGCCCCGTGCCCCGGGCCCCGCGCGTCGCGTGTGCGGGCCCGGCTCCGGGCGAACACCCTCGGGCATCGTGGTCGGCGGCAAACCGGCCCCCTACCCCCTAAACCAGTCAAAGCAGCCCCGCCAAAGCGGCCTGCCGCCCGGGCAGGTCCCAAAGCTAGCGATAGTGCGCACATAACCAAGTCCCACGATTATTTTCGCGTGCGTGGCTTGACATGGCCAAAAGCCTTGGGTAAGACTGCTGACCTGCCATTCGAGGTGAACCATGCTTCCCGTCCAGCACACGCAGCTTCGCGCCAAGACCGACCTCGCCGCCCCATCGCTGGCGAAGCGTCTGTTTGCGAATGCCAGCTGCCTGGAGCGGTCGTATGGCGACGCCACGATCGGCCGCGATACCATCGCTGCATGGCCAGGATGCCGCGCTGAAGCATTCTCCGGCGGTTTGCACCCGTCCCGAATGCCGCTCGCGCGCTCGCTCTGAGCCGGCCGAGCCGGCCCGAGCCGGCCCGAGCCGGCCCGATCGCCACCGTCGTCGGACCTGCGATCCGCATGAGCGCCCGCAGCCGGCGTCCCGCCTCTGGCCGCACGTCCTCGACGTGACGGCCTGACCGCCCGCCCTATCGTCGTCCCACGAATCGTCGTGGTGGTCGATGCGATACGCCGCGAATGCGCGGCGTCCGGCTCCGCCGTGCGCGGGTCCCCACATTCACATTTGTCGCGCGCGCCCAGACCGCTGCGCCCGCGCTCTCGTTGTTCCTGCCTGTCTGCACGAGGAGGTCGCCATGCGAACGATCCACACCGATATCACCGTCCGCACCGCGGACCACTGCATCCCGCTGTCGCAGGACCGTCTGCGCGACCTGTGCATCCGCGCTGGCGACCGCGTGGTCGTCGCGGGTGGCGACATGGAGGTCGAGGCGCGCGTCGAGCTGCGCGACACCGGCCCGGTCGCGGTCCCGCAGTGGAGCACCCTGACCTACCGCGATTAAACCCCACCACCCGATCGACACGAGGAGACGCTGCCATGTACGCCACTTTGAAGCACGACTACGACACGCTGACTACTGGCCCGGAGCGCGGCCCCGAGTTCTACCTGGCTCGCCACTTGCGTCGCAAGGGGCTGCGTCAGGGCAAGGGCGACGGGCGTCTGGGCCGGCTCCGGGAGACTGCACGCCACAAGAAGACGTCCGTCGCCGACGTCATCCACGATCGCCTCGATCGTTGCTACACCAGCGAGTTCCACCACTACCAGTGGTACGTGCTGATGCTCTGCGTCTATTGCAACGAGCGGCTGTTTCGCAGGGACGTGACGCGAGATCACGTCCTGCCCCAGTCGCGCGGTGGCTCGAGCACCCCTGACAACCTCGTGCCCTGCTGCGCCCCGTGCAACCGACAAAAGAGCGACAAGCCGCTGTGGCGCTTCATGCTCGAGCGCACGCGTCCCGAGCTCCGGGTCGCCCGCGTGCGCCACGCCGCGTGAAGCGTGAAGTGTGAACCGCACGCAGCGATCGAGGCCGCGACCCCGCGGCGGCGCGCCGTTCCTCCGGTGACGCCGCCGCGGGTCGGCGGTCCGCCCTCATCACTGCGCGGACGCGGAACGCACGCGCTTGCCATGCGACCCCCCGCGGATGTACCCAACGAGGATGCGCCTGCGTCCTGCCCTGCTCCTGCCCGCACTCCTCGCCGCCTGCTCCGGTGACCCCGCCGACACCACCGACACCGGCCCCGCGACGAGCAACGGCGACAGCAGCGACGCCACGGCTACCACCGCCCCGACCACCACGCAGGCCACGCAGGCCACGCAGACCACGCAGACCACGCAGACCACGCAGTCCACGGACCCGACCGCGACCGGCGAGCCGCAGACCACCGGCACCGATGATGTCACCACCACCCCGGTGACCGACACCGCCGACGCCGCGACCGACCCGGCCACGACCCGCTCCGACACCACCGACACCAGCCCGAGCACGGACACCGGCACCACCGCCACGGGCGGCACGACCGACACGGGCGACACCACCGACACCGGCGACACCACCGGCATGCCCGGCGACTGCACGCCTGGCGCCACCCAGCCGTGCTACTCGGGCCCGCCCGGCACGCTGGACGTCGGCCTGTGCTCCGCGGGCGAGCAGGTATGCACGCCACAGGGCGAGTGGGGCCCGTGCCTCGGCGAGGTCTTGCCAGCGCAAGACGATTGCCTGACCCCCGGCGACGAGAGCTGCGACGGCGTCGACCCCTGCGGCGGTACCGGCACGTATCAGTGGGACCACGAGTTCGGGTCCACCGGCAAGGAGAACGGCCTGCGGATCGCGTTCGACGGCGCCGGCAACATCGTGCTCGCCGCCAATTCCAACAAGGACATCGACCTCGGCGGCGGCATCTTGACCGGGGCAGGCGGCTTCGACGTCATTCTCGCCAGGTTCGCGCCCGATGGCGCGCACCTGTGGAGCAAGCGTTACGGCGACGCCGCCAACCAGTTCACCGACGGCTACGCCCTCCACGTCGACGCCACCGGCGAGATCGTGCTCAGCGGCGACTTCGAGGGCAAGATCGACTTTGGCGGCGGCATCCTCTCCGCCCAGAGCACCGGCGACCTGTTCCTCGTCAAGCTCACCGCCAGCGGCCAGCACGTGTGGAGCAAGGCGTTCCCGGCCAGCAACGGCTACGCGGTCCCGGGCGCCGTCACCCGCGACAAGACCGGCAACATCCTGCTCGGCGGCTACTTCCTCACCGGCCTCGACCTCGGCGGCGGTGTGCTCGCCTCGGCCGGCCTCGTCGACGCCTTCGTCGGCAAGTTCGACGCCAACGGCAAGCACGTGTGGAGCCAGCGCTTCGGCGACGCCGATGGCCAGTACGTCCTCGGCCTCGTCACCGACCTCGCCGGCAACGTATTCATGACCGGCGGCTTCCAGGGCAAGATCAACCCCGGCAACGGTGCGCTCGTCAGCGCCGGCAACGCGGACATCTTCCTCGCCCGCCTCGACCCCAAGGGCACCGCCGTGTGGGGCAAGCGCTTCGGCGACCCGGGCCTGCAGATCGGCCGTGACCTCGCTATCGACGCCGCCGGCCACCTCGTCATCACCGGCGAGACCGAGGGCTCCGTCGACTTCGGCGGCGGCGCCATCACGGTCCCGAGCTCGCGCGGCTACGTCGCGCAGTACGACAGCAACGGCGCCCACCAGTGGAGTCACATCGTCGGCAACGGCGACGTCCAGTCGCGCGCGGTCGCCTACGACGGCCCCGGCCAGCTCCTGCTCACCGGCAACTTCAGCGGCAGCGTCGACTTCGGCGGCGGCCCGCTCGCCTCCGAGGGCAGCGGCGAAATCTTCGCGCTCAAGCTCGACAACGCCGGCAAGCACGTGTGGAGCAAGCGCTTCGGCGACTTCCAGACCCAGACCGGCTTCGACATCGCCGGCTCGACCACCGGTAACGTTGCGATCACGGGCCAGTTCCAGGGCGGCGTCAACTTCGGCGGCGGCCCCTCGACGAGCAAGGGCGACTTCGACATCTTCATCGCCGCCTTCGGCCCGTGAACACCCCGGCCCAGCCCGCGGGCGGGTCGGCCATGACCAGCGCGTTGACGCGGTATACGATCCACGAGAACACCACCGTCTCGTCCGGACGCAGCTTCACGCTCTGCGGGAACGAGGTCTGCTTGCCCGGCTTGACGTCGTCCCCGACGCACTCGAAGTAGCCGAGCGCCCCGTGCTCGCGCCAGATCTTCCCGGCCTTGCGATCACGGGTATCACGAGTATCACGGGTATCACGGGTATCACGGGTATCACGG
>JAYUXQ010001125.1:0-2918 GCA_043752905.1 Nannocystis sp.
GAGGGCGGCGGCCAGCCAGCGGGATGGCGCTAAACCTGGCGCGCAGGACATGTCCGTGGGGGCATGTCCTCGGGGCCAGGCGATGGCGATCGCGAGCAGCGGTAGGAGGACGCCGGCGACCAGGCCGCCGGAGAGGAGGGCGAGGAGGAGGGCGGCGAGGGTCGCCAGGGCGAGGGCGATCGATGGGGCGCGACGGGTCTGGCCGAGGGCGGCGGCGCCGAGGAGGGCGGCTGCGGTCGCGGCGAGCTCGGCGAGCGGGTCGCCGAGGGCGAGGCGGGCCTGACTCTGGAGCAGCGGCATGGCGAGCGCGAAGGCGCCAGCGAGCACGGCGAAGCGGGGCGGGGCGCCGAGACGGCGGGCGAGGAGGACCGCGAGGCCGACCAGCAGGGAGCAGGCGAGGGCTCCGGGGAGGCGGATCGCGGCGGGCTCGCCGGTGAGCGCGAGGGCGTGCGTCCGCAGGGCGTCGGGGAGCAGGGTGGCCCGCTCGAGGCCGGAGAGGGCGGCACCGAGGGCGGCCTGGGCCCGCTGCAGGACGGCGATCTCGCCGGTCGACCACAGGCCGTGGGTGCGAAAGCCGGGGATGAGGGCGAGTCCGGCGAGCACGGTGGCGAGGCCGGCGAGGCGCCAGGCGGACCCGGAGGTGGCGGCCGAGCCGAAGCTAGCCGATGTGCCGGGGCCGGACGCGGCGAGCGCTGGGTCGTTCGGAGCCACGGGGCGCGCGAGCTTAGCAGGAGCGGGGGTACGACGGGCGGTCGCTGGGGCCAGCGGAGTGCGGCGCGCGGCGCGAGGACTTGCACGGTCACCCGGGCACGAGGCTATGCTGGGCGGCGATGAAGGCCTCGATCTCGAAGTGCTGTGGGTGGCTGGTGGCGGCGACGCTGTGCGGGGCGCCAGGGTCGGCGTTGGCCCAAACAGCGGGTGCGGTGGCGCCAGCCGGGGCCCCGGCGACGAAGGCGGCGGCCTTCGTGTATCGGGTCGGCATGGACGAGCCGGAGAAGCACGAGTTTTCCCTCGAGCTCAATTTCAGCGACATCCCGGGGACCAGCGTCGACTTGCAAATGCCGAAGTGGAACCCGGGCGCATACAAGTTGACGGAGGCGCACCGCAACGTGCGTGGTGTGACGGTGGAGACGCCGGCGGGGAAGCCGGTGCCGGTGGTGAAGGTCGACGAGATCACGTGGCGGGTGAGCCACGGTGGGCAGCCGTTTCGCGTGCGCTATCGGGTGTATCGTGGCAGCTACAACGGGATCTCGGGCGCTTACCTCGACGACGAGTTCGGCTTCTTCAACGGGGTGTATCTGTTCCTGTACGCGGTCGGTCACAAGGATCGGCCGATCGAGCTGCGCATCGACGACCTGCCGGTGGCCGGGGCGCAGATCGTGACGGGGCTGCCGCGCGCGGGCCAGGGCAAGAGCTTTCGCGCGGCCAACTACGACGTGTTGGTCGACGCGCCGGTGCACGCGGGCAAGGTCGACCTGATCCCGTTCGCGGTCGGCAAGACCAAGTTTCGCCTGGCGATGGCGGGGATCGGGAACTACAGCGAGAAGAAGCTGGTCGCGGACTTCACGAAGATGGCCCAGGCGGCGTTCGCGGTGTTCGGCGACGGGCCGGACGCGGTGCCCTTCGACGACTACACATTCATCTTCCATCTGCGTCCGGGCAACCGCTCGGGGCTGGAGCACCTCAACTCGACGGTGATCGGCGCGGACCCGTTTGTGTTCGGCGAGCCGGAGAGCTACCGCGGGCTGCTGAGGATCGCGGCGCACGAGCTGTTCCACGCGTGGAACGTGAAGCGCATCCGGCCGACGGTGCTCGGGCCGTTCTCCTATGAGCGCGAGGTCCACACCTCGATGCTGTGGTTCTCGGAGGGCTTCACGAGCTATTACGCGTGGGTGTTGATGGCCCGCGCGGGGCTCAGCGGGGAGCCCGATTCGCTCGAGCACCTGGCGGAGAACATCAAAAAATTGCAGGAGTCGCCGGGGCGCAAGACGATGACGGTCGAGCAGTCGAGCTGGGAGACCTGGCTCAAGCCCGACGACGCCGGCAACAGCTACGTCGATTACTATACGAAGGGGATGTTGATCGGGGCGATGCTCGACCTCGAGATCCGGCGGATCTCGGGGGGGCAGCGCAGCGTCGACACGGTGATGCGCGAGCTGTGGGCGCGACATCTGCGGGTCGGGACGGGGATCGGGCCGGCGGAGCTCGAGCAGATCTTCGTGGCCCAGGGCGGGGCGGCGGGCACCGAGATCTCGGACCTGTTTCGCAGGTACGTGCACGGCTTCGACGAGATCGACTACAACCGTCACCTCGGGCTCGCGGGCTATCGCCTCGAGGTCTCGCAGAGCGACGGGGTCGGTGACATCGAGGCGACGATCGGCGAGCGCGTCGGCGACGGGGCGGCGGTGATCGAGCTGGTACGTGCAGGCGGCCCGGCGGAGCGCGCGGGGCTGAGCAACAACGACGTGCTGGTGGCGATCGACGGGCTCAAGGTGACCGCCGAGGACGCGCCGAAGCAGATCAAGGCGATGGCCGGCAACAGCAAGCACACGTTCACGCTGCTGCGAGGGCCGCGGCTGCTGACCAAGACGGTGACGCCGGTGACGTCCGGGCAGACCAAGTACAAGGTGGTGTCCCTCGCGTCGGTCAGCTACGAGCAGAAGCTGATGCGGCAGGGCTGGCTCGGCTACACGGCCCAGACGGCGGCGACCGGGAGCGCGAACGATCAATTGCGGGAGGCGGCGATGCGGCTGTTCACGAGCGACCCGACGGTCGGGGCGGAGGACGGGGTGCCGGCGACGGCGCCGCCGAGGGCGAAGAAGCCGAAGAAGCCGAAGGCGACCAGGCCGGCGAAGTAATCAGTACGAGGGCTCCGCGAGGCTAGCGAGCGCGCATCGACCCGCGATCAACGGCGCCGT